>JAEYVW010000325.1 GCA_023429365.1 Bacteroidota bacterium | reverse complement strand
TTTCTGAAACTGGTAGTTGTAGCGGTAACTTAGTTTGGATTCATTCGGCGTAGCCTCATAGATCGAGTCGGAAACAACATGTGATTCATAAAACCAGTCTTCCAGCGAAGTCGATTGCCAGGCTTTGACCTGTTCCTTGCTGGCAATATTCAGAAGCTTTGCGTATTCAGTGTAGCTGTATTGTTGGAATTCGATCAGCATACTGTCCCATAGTGTATGCAGGTTTGTTTTTTTATCAAACCAGTAAACCACGATCCGGTTGCCACCCGCATCATCATGTCGCCCAACATGCAGGGGCTGGTGCAGGTCGCCAACCAGGTGTACCAGGAAATACAGCGCTTTTCTTCTCTGCTCAATAGGCAGGGTGCGGTCTTTTAGTTCGGCCATCATGGCCTGGATCTGGGTGTATAGATTTTTTCCCTGTAATTTTTTAAGCCCTTCAATAAATTCTTCTTTACCTATATTGCCCGGCAGGTCCACATAATGCCAGGGCGAAGCATGATTCCAGGTTGAATCGGATTTGATGAAATCGGGCCAGTTGGACCACCAGGCCAGGGTTTCAGCGCCAATCAGTTTGCGCAACTCTTTTCTTGCCTTTTTAGACAAATGTGACTGGGCAATTTCACCAACCACGCGGTGACCCAGCAATCCCCAGCTAAAAACCGGCTGGCAGATCAAAACGAGTACAGCGAGTATGATTAAGGGTTTAAAAAAGCGGTTGCGAAACGTATTCATGATGATTGTTTGAACGGCAAATGTCAAGGAATTGCATGACTTGAAAAAATCCGGGAATTGTAGTAAATCATGTTCGAGTAACTAAGTTTGTAAAAGCTAAAAGCAAAATAATTATGAGATCGTGGTTTGGTTCATGGACAGCTTCGCTGCACGAGGATCCCCGGGAAGTGACGGTGCTGGCAACCGAAAGCGAAATTACGATCGGTTACAGGCTCGACAATGGGGCTGTTGAAACACGCAAGTGGTCGCTTGATGAGCTAAAAGCCAATTTTGAGCCGGCTACGCAATCCACACGTATTGTCCATATCCGGCAACCACATGCTGTTCTTTTGATCGAAGGAAAAGACGCGTTGGAATTTATCACCCAGGTGATGGCCGAGCGTCAAAAGCCCTGGCATAAAAAACGTGGTGCCAGGGACTGGGCGCGCGGCATTTCAATCGTAGTGGGAGTGATGGCCATCCTCGTCAGTGTATATTTCCTGGTAGTACCCTGGGCAGCTGAAAAAATGGCCAAAAGCATATCAACCGCTACCGAGGAACAATTTGGCAACGCGGTATATGATGCGCTATTGGTATCGGCGCGTGATGACAAGGAATCCGGTTTGTTGTTGAATGAGTTTTTCAGAACCATGAAAATCGAAACACCCTACAATATCCGGCTGACCGTGGTGGATAGCGATATCGTCAATGCATTTGCCCTGCCTGGCGGACATATTGTGGTGTATACAGGCTTACTGGATCAATTGCAGACTTACCCGGAGCTGGCAGCCTTGCTCGGTCATGAATTCACACATATAAATAAAAAACACGCTACCAGGTCCATCTTCCGGCAATTGGGATCGCGGATTTTTCTTGGTTTATTGTTGGGCAATTTCGGTTCGGTAACGCCGGTGTTGATCGACCAGGCCGAACGCTTCAAGTCTTTGAAATATTCCCGCTCGCTGGAAAAAGAAGCCGACATGGAGGGACTCGCGATCCTGGTCGCGAGGAAAATCGACCCTGCTGGATTTTCAGCTTTATTTAGTCGATTGAAAAATGCAGCAGGAGAGCAGGTATTACCGGAATTCCTGGCCAGCCATCCTGATATTGATAACCGCATTGCTTATATCCGTGAGGCTGCGAAGAATAGCCTGGTCGAAGAAAATATTGAATTAAAGAATATTTTTGAGAAAATAAAACAACTACAATGATCATCACAACCACGCAGCAGGTAGAGGGCCGGCCGGTACGCGACTACCTTGGTATCATCAACGCACAAAGTATTATCGGCGCAAACATCTTCAAGGATTTCCTCGGCGGTCTTCGCGATGTATTTGGTGGCAGGAGTAAAACTTATGAAAAAGTGATCGAGCAGGCCAAAGACGATGCGTTACGTGAATTGGCTGAGAAAGCACAATCCATGGGTGCCAATGCTGTGATAGGCGTTGACCTCGACTTCGAAACAATCGGCGGCAGCGGCAGTATGCTGATGGTGATCGCATCGGGAACGGCGGTGAGACTGTAATTTTTTTGGGAATTGGTAATTAGTAATTAGGTATTGGGACGTATTCGACCAATTATGATGCTTTGGGTTAATAAGTATTGATTTGAAAATAGTATAAATACACTTATGGGATAATCGTATTCCCACAAACACTTAGCACCACTAAGTGTTTTTTCATTTTGTGTAGTAGTTGTCTGACTTTCGATCGGTGGATTTCACTATTTTCTGGTACACGGATTTGTGCTTTATTTGTTTGCCGGTTTACTTTAACATATACCGGTGATCCATATCAATGGCTTATTGTTCAAATCCAATGAAAACTGCTTTACCTACTGGTGCTGCTGCCGGCAGCGCTTCCCTGCAACTTCTTTTAAATGAGCTGGTCAGCGATCTGCCTTCTTCAACCGATGGCAACATGATCCATGTCGAGAACGAAATTCCGGGAGACATCCTGGTACAGTCCGATCAGGAACTGGTGATGCCCGTGATACAGGACCTGCTGATGACCGTAGTCAACAATGCCCGAAATACCTGCATTTCGATCAGTGCGGAAAAATTCCGTGATGTGGTCACACTGCATGTGGTTGACCGAAACAATTACAATGGCTATGCGCTCTCATTTGGACTGTTATCTGTTGGGCGTCATGCTCGACATATCGGGGGAGATATCTGCGTAAGAGACGTTCAGAAAAAAGTGGCCAGGGTATCCCTGAGCTTTCCCGATATTCCCGGCAGAAAAATCTGGCCTTTCGAAGCCTAGTTACCTGAATTTAGTAGACAGGGCAAAAAAGACTTTGTCGTTGATACGACGAAAAACGCTGCCATTGATCTTTCTTTCCTGCTCAGGGAATTCATTGTCCATCAGCCGGCCTTTTTCATCGTAGGCCTGTATTTCATCAAAAAATGCGAGAGTAAAATATTTTTCCGGCCGCAGGAATGCGTTTAGTTTCTTATCTCTCACCGAAAGGAATACCAGGAATTTTCTTCTTCTTTTCTCATAATAATCCAGGTGTGTGATCCAGGTGCAATGCGCCCTTTGCATATCGTCAATTAGTTCGCCGATCGCTTTTACATCGTAATTGTATTTGTACAAAGTATCCAGCAGGTATGGTTCATCTGTACGGAAAGTATAAATATATCTTACGCTATCGGTATGTATTTCGAGACCGATACGGTTTAGTTGTTTGTCTTTTAATTCCAGGGAAAAAGGATTTTTATCAAAAAGGGCTTTATACCTGGTGCGAATCGATTCAAGCGTAGCCTGGTTGTCGCGATAATAGTTCTTTGTGAATTTTTTCGAGGAAGAGCAGGAGAACACGGCGCCTGTTAAAACAAGAAGGATGGTATGGTATAAGAAAGATTTCATGATCCCTTAAAAGAATAGTCGGTGATGCCAAAAATGATCTTGCGAAGCAGTGAAGCGTCTACCTGTTGCAGGGTTTTTTTACCATAATCCCAGTAAACTATATTGATCTTATCATTATCCGACTTGTAGATATCAAGCAGCAATACAAAATGGGTTGGTATCCCAAACCGGGTTGCCACATGGCGTTTTTTAACCAGCAGCCGGTTATTGAGAAATAGGAAAACTGGCCCTTTTGATGCGCGATCGGTTAAGTAGCCATAGATATCCGATACCCAGGGACGGATCAGGTCAGCCCCCCGGGCATGGACTTTCACGTCAAACAGCCTGCGCAACATGCGGTTGAACTTGGCAAAATTTGTGGATGCCCAGAGTGTGTTTTCATCACCCTTGTCAAAACCCCGGTTAAAAAAATTGAGATAGCCTTTGAAATGATCGGCCAGGCTTAGAAACCAGATCTGGCCGGCCGGACTTACATCAAGTGCGCCCTTGTACTTCAACAATCCCGCTTCTTTCCGAACTGCAGCGCTGGGTTTGATCATTACCTTCCCCATTTTTGCTCTGCCTTTAGTATAGAGCGTGACCATAAAGCGTGCGAAGCCAAGCGGGTCATAGTTAAGAGGTATATAAGTGAGCGCCGAATAAGCACAGAAATTGGTGCCTTTCCCTTCGTAAAACCGGAGAGGGGTTGTGGCGAAAATTCTAAGGTTGAGGAGAAAAAGGCGGGGATCCACATTGGGCCAGTGTTTGCTCGAGTCAAGCCGCTGCAGGCTGTCGAGAAATGCCAGTGCCTGCTCCTGGGTTGAGAATCTGATCTTATCCTTTGGGGGACTGCCTGGCGACGCTTTTACCGCGCTCATCAATCCCACGATTAAACAAAGGATAATTGATATTTTTTTATATGGGTAGGGAAATCGCAATCAGTTAACTTTTTTATGGAGTAGGCGCACCGTATTTTCTATTTTCAAACTTCATCGTCCGGCCTTTCTTGCGAAGTATGTACAAATTATCATAAATGGATTCATTGAGATCGCCCGGAATATGCTTCGTACCGCTCAACTTGTTTACAACATCATCAATGGTATTACTGTGTCCTACTATCAAAACATTTTTTTTCAATGATTTTAGCTGCTGAATAAATGAATCCTTTGGCATGGGTGAGTATGTTTGGATCGAAAGATTGAAAAATTCACGTGTTGGTTCCGCGGTTGTTTTGGTGCGGACGGTATTGGTCGAGAAAATATAACCGATCTTTTTGTCTTTTAAAACTTCCCGCAGGGCCTGCGCACGTTCGGCCCCTTTTTCACTCAGGGGCGGGTCGTTGCTCATCATGCCACCGTTCGTACCGGCACTGGCTTTTTCAGCGTGTCTTACGATATAGTAGGTGTTGCTGCAGGAGATAAAAAGGATTGACAAACAGATCAGTGCGAGAAGATTTTTCATGAAAATTTTTTGAAAGATACAATAAAAGAAAATCCGTCAAGGCTGCTATTTGGCGACCTGTTCACTGACAATCGGGTCCATTTTCCTCCGGCTATAGCGTTCGATACGACTAACAACCCAGATGGAAAGCGAAAGCCAGATTATACCCATCGCAAATCCCGCCATTACATCGCTGAAATAATGCAGGCGAAGATAGATGCGGCTAAATCCTATGAGGAAAATTAACAACAGTAACAGGGTCGTGAACACCCATTTCCACGTTTTATTTTTTACCTGTTCCCATACAATGATGATCAGGAGCCCGTAAAATGACATACTCATCAGCGCATGTCCGCTGGGGAAGCTAAGACCAGCCACCGGCTCCAGCAAGGGCACCACGGGGCGCTCGCGGTTGAAGAATTCCTTTAGCAGCAGCATGATCGACACACCACCCAGCGCGATCACCGGCACTTTGATAGAGTACCATTTATGTTTTTTGATGAATAAAAAATAGACGATTAATATCAGGTTGGCCGGTATCAGGAACTTATGGTTGCCAAGAGAAGTAATGGTCAGCATAAACTCTGTAAGTGATGGGCTCACCACGGAATCAAGTCGTTCGAAAACCAGCAGATCAAAAATTTCATTTTGGTGATTGAAGATCAGGTTGACAAACCAGGCAAAAACAAAAAGGGCCGCGATAAATAGAACAAGCGCCGCCAGCAATTCAAATGAAAGTAGTGCTAAGCTGGCAAAAGCCTTTTTGACCGATACCCCGATTTTTCTAACCATAATTAATAATGAAGCGGTAAAAATAGGCTTGTTAGATCAGCCTGAAAAAGTTGTGCCAGAATTGAAAAAAGCCTTACTTTTAGTTGACTGCCTCGCACCAGCAACATACAGGTGCGGCATGACTGAATCCGTTATACCCTGGTTTTTTCAGAACTGAAATGTGGGATATTCATGAAATACTGGGCGGTTATTTTCCTTTTTACAGCATATAGTAGTGCGGCGCAACGACAATTAGAAGCAGAGCTGATGTTTGGCGTAACAGGTTATAAGGGCGACCTGATAAAAAAGCATTCTGCTTTTCGCTCGATGCGGCCAGCGGGGAGTTTCAATCTCAAATATAATTTTGACAACAACGTTTTACTACGCGCGGGTGTGATGTGGGGTAGAGTTGTAGGTGACGACCGGCACAATAAGCAGGCGGATCTCAACGCCCGCAACCTGAGTTTTCAAACAGATCTGCTCGAATTTAGTTTGTGCGCTGAATACAACCTGCTGGAGCCTGAGATCTTTTATGGTTACCCCTATATTTTTGCGGGTGTGGGAGTTTTTCTTTTTGATCCTTATGCTTACGATAACAATAACCAGAAAACATACCTGCGTCCCCTGAGTACCGAAGGACAGGGGCTGCCCGATTACCCGGGACGAAAAACCTATTCCCGCACACAGTTTTGCATACCCTTTGGTGCAGGCTGGAAAGTAAACCTCGGTCCGCGTGTAGATATGATCTATGAGATCGGTTATCGCATTCTTTTCACCGACTACCTCGATGATGTGAGCACCACATTTGTAGATCCCCAAAAACTGCTTGCGGCCCGGGGACCCAAAGCGGTTGAAATGGCCTACCGCGGCAAACCCCATTTTTCACAGGGCGACGGCGACCAGCGTGGCAATCCGAATGTGAATGACTGGTATTTTTTTAATGGGATTAAGTTGCTA
>JAEYVW010000272.1 GCA_023429365.1 Bacteroidota bacterium | reverse complement strand
TCATTTGAACCTTTTGACTGGTAGGTTGAATTCCCTATTAGCTATCGGAGCTTATCTTTACTTATTATTTATTTCCGATAGACAATATGCGTTTATTAAAAAAGCCATACCAATATATTATTCTCTTCCTTCGTACAAAGATCAGCCGCGTACAATATATTATCATCATTGCCACTTTGGTCGGACTGGCTTCGGGATTGACTGCTGTATTATTAAAAACACTGGTGCATCACCTCCAGGTGTCGATTAAAGAAATGGATATAAGTCGTTATGCCTACTTGTTTTTTCCTGTGGCAGCATTGCTGATAACAGTAATTATTGTAAAAAGGTTTTTTGGCGGATACTTTGAAAGAGGCATTGCCATGGTCCTTCGCGCTATAGCTGGCAGATCTTCATTTATTGCGCTGCGTCACACCTACCAGCACGTGATCACAAGTTCATTCACGGTTGGACTCGGAGGTTCCGCCGGTCTCGAATCCCCCATCGTATCGACAGGCTCGGCTATCGGTTCCAATATTGCCCGCATAAGCGATCTTGACTACCGGGAGCGCACACTACTGATCGGGTGTGGCGCAGCCGCTGGTATTGCAGCAGTATTCAATGCCCCTATCGCAGGTGTTATTTTTGCTATCGAAGTATTGCTTACCGAGGCTATTGTCGTAAGTTATTTTATCCCGCTTATCATCTCATCTGTGGTAGGTGCCTTATGCTCGCGCATCATCCTGCAGGAATCATTTCTTTTCAATTTTATCCTTCAGGAAAATTTCAATTACCGCAATGTGCCCCTGTATATTCTTCTCGGCGTTATGGCGGGCTTTACAGCCTTGTATTATGCCCGGGTTTTTAAAAAGTCAGAGAAAAAGATCCATGCCTGGAAATTAAATCCCTATGCCAAGGCGATAATTGGTGGTTTATTTCTCGTTAGCTTATACTTCTTTTTCCCACCACTATTTGGTGAGGGCTACGATGTTGTGAAGGAGGTGGCAGGAGGAAATCCCGGTTTGTTAAATGATAACAATATCATGCTGAGTTTCCTGGATGAAAATTGGTCCCTGGTAATATTTGCCGGCTTGATCGTTCTGTTGAAACCTATTGCTGCCGCCATTACAATAGGTAGCGGCGGCAACGGCGGCAACTTTGCACCTTCTTTATTCGCTGGAGCATTCCTTGGATATTTCTTATCCAAACTTATCAACATTACAGGCTGGCTAAAAATGCCGGAAGGTAACTTCAGCCTGGTAGGTATGGCTGGTGTACTCAGTGGCGTGATGTACTGCCCCTTGTCAGCTATCTTCTTAATCGCCGAGATCACAAATGGCTATGAACTATTTATCCCACTCATGCTTGTTTCGTCCATTTCTTTTTTTATCGTTAAAAGCTATGAGCCATTTTCAATGGAAACAAAGCAACTTGCGCTGGAAGGACAAATTTTTACCCATCGGAAAGAAAAAAATATTCTCACATCCATGAGACTTGAGGAGCTGCTTCAGGATCAGCTTGAAGTAATTCCTATTGATTACAAACTGGGTGACCTGGTAGAACTAATCAAGAAAAGCAAGAAAAATGTCTTTGCTGTTAAAAACGCCACCGGTCATTTTGCCGGAATCATAGAACTTAACGATATCAAGCACTATTTATTTCAACCTGAGCTATTCGATAGTCTACCGATAGAGTCGTTACTGAAAAAACCCGCGGCCACTATAAACATCAATCAAAAAATGCACGAGGTAATGGATAAGTTCGACACCACGCAGAGCTGGCATTTACCGGTACTTGACAGTGACCGGAAATTTGTTGGATTTATTTCGAAAACCAAACTTTTTAATAAGTATCGTGAAATACTCGCTTCCCATGGCGACCTGTATGAATAATCACGCCTCTTTCTCTGCCACCGCCTGCACCCGGTAGCGATATGCCTTATTGATAAGCCTTGGCAGGTCGCCAATACTCTCAGAATACACTTTTACAAACGCTGCCCCGAAATATAATATAAACGACGAATAGAAAACAAACAGCAGGATCAAAACAATGGAACCAGATGCGCCATAGATCGTGTTGAGATTACTATTGCTCATCACAATGGATAATATTTCCTTCCCTATAGAAAATAAAAGACCCGTGAGCAGCCCACCTGCAGTCGCCACGCGCCAGGATGGACGACCGTCGGCCAGGTAACGAAACAACACGACAAACCACGCCGTCACGATCACCGCACCTACGATCTCATTCAAGGCGCCGGAAAAATATTTTCCCATGTTGGACCATTGCTCTTCCATATAATTACCTGCAATCAGTTCAAAACTATCCAGCAGGATGCCCGCCAGGAACAGTATACCCGCCACCAGGATCACGCCCAGCGAACGAGCCCTTAACCTCAAATTGAATAAAAAGCCAGGCTTCTCCTTTACGCCGATCTTCCATATATCGTTCAGTGAGTTTTTGATAACTCCAAAAAGTGTGGTCGCAACAAAGACCAGGAACAAAAATCCGCCGGCGGCAATCCACCATCTACTGGCCAGACTGTAAAACCCACGCGCCGTCTGCAAAACCTGCTGCGCGCCGTCCTTTCCAATTGTATTTGTGATCAGCTCCATCATCTCGCGGCCCAAAAGTCTTTTGTTAAGAAACAGGCTGAACATCTGGAATAATATCAACAGGATTGGTGGCAGCGCGAAAGTGGTGAAGAACGCTGTGGCACCAGACATCCGGAGCGGATTATTCTTCTTTAATTCGCTAAAGGATAATTTGAGCATCGCCCAAAGTCCTATCGACGAACGCTTGCCATGATTACCGGCGTTTTTTGCCATAATACTGTTTTTGGTCCTTGTTTAAAATTAAGCCATCCCTCATTAACATCTTTTCTTACTATTCTTTACTAACTTTCTTAAATGAATGTCAAACTGAAACCGGAGAAGTACCTGAGGTATTTATATCTCCCAAACCTTTTTGGTACCCAGCGTACAAAAGAGATCCTATCCGTCAATCCCACTGTCATCCCGCAAAGGGAGGAAGCAAAGGACGTGGTGATATATGCGTTTGACTATGATGGAAACACACTCGAAGAAAAACGTTTATCGAGAATTGATGAAACCTTTGCCTTTAAATCCAGTAAACGGATCAGCTGGATCAATATCGACGGGCTGCGGAAAGCAGACGTGGAGTCGTTTTGCAGCCATTTTGAAATTCACCCACTGCTGATCGAAGATATTCTAAGCGTCAACCAAAGGCCAAAGATGGATGAGGTAGATGGCGTCATGTTTTGCCTGTTGAACATGCTGTATTATAATGACACAAAGCAAACGGTGGAACAAGAACAGATCAGCATTGTCCTGGGCCGCGATTTTGTTGTTACATTCCAGGAAGATGCCAACCGCGATGTTTTCAATCCTCTCCGGGAGCGTTTAAAGATGGCTACCAGTAAGGCCCGCCAGCGAAGTGCCGACTATCTCTGCTATTCTATGCTGGATATGATCGTGGATAATTATTACCTGGTCATGGAAAAACTGGGCGACAGGATCGAAGCCCTGGAAGAAGAAGTTATTCGTAACAGCAATAAAAGATCGCTGGCAAAAATAAACCAGCTGCGTAAAGAACTCATCGTGTTAAAACGTAATACAGTTCCCGTTCGCGACCTGGTGAATGGTATCCTACGCAGCGAAAGCGAACTTCTTGATGATCGCAACACCAAGTACTATAAAGATATTTATGACCATATCATACAGGCGATTGACCTGACCGAAAACTATCGCGATATCATGGTGAGTATGCAGGACCTTTATATCAACAATGTAAACCTGAAAATGAATGAAGTGATGAAAGTGATGGCGATCGTGACCTGCCTGCTGGCGCCCGCAACCGTCATCGGAGGAATTTTCGGGATGAACTTTGACACCGTTCCATACTTACATAATCAATATGGTTTCTGGATAGCAGTGTCGATCATGCTTATCATACCCGTTTGGATGATATATGCTTTTAAGAAAAGAGGATGGTTTTGATATCCTGTAAACTGGGTTTGTGCGCAAACGATAAAGCTCAACTATTTCTGCATCGACTTTTTATATACCGGTACGGTACTGCAGGGTTCTCCATACATGATGCTCTTAACCACGGGTCTCAATAACCTCGTTAGCTCCATGTATACAAAGTCTCCAATGGGGATATCGCCGCATCCTTTGATCACGACCCGTTTATCTTCAAACGAGTTGATATCCAACTTAGCAATATTTTTAAGGAAAAGATGCTTTTGCAGCTCATTCTCGTCACCCATCACAATTTCCCGGGCTACCGGTTGTAGATTGGACGTGACCAGCATATACGCCCATACCGGAATTATGGCATCCGCAGAACACAGGAGTGCCACATTTTTGTCGCGGTATTGTTCCCAATCCAGTGCTTTCAGCGACTCGCGAAAGTCCTTTTCTTTTAGAATCAGGCCCATAAACAGGTAATCCTTCAGGTCAAAGACAACTGTCTCACCTGCAGGAACAAAGGAAGCCGGGTCTATCGTTATAATCCCGCTTTCCGCCACTTTATTGATTATCGGTTCACTCATGCCTGTTTTTGAGAGTATAAATATAATAACACAGATGCCTGCCTGTTGTTTGATAAAAAAAGTCCCGCCAAAAAAGGCAGGACTGGCAGTTAGTATTAGTTGACGTTAGATTAATATAATTTACTCCGGTTGTCCTTAATTGTAGCAGCTTCTATCAGCACCTGCTGCGGATAAGCACCCCTCATTTTCGCATCCTGGTACCTTGATTTGCGTTGCTCAGCCACATTTGCATCGGCAACAGCTGTTGCAGTCACGTTGTTGACCCTTACCACGTATACACCGCTATTAGCAGGAATGGCCTCTGTTACTACCTTACCCTTATTGGCCGGGTTAAATGCCGCCCCAATCACTTTTGGCTCAGCTGTCACAATATTCGACTGCGAACCAGTCATGCGCAGGCTGTCTACATTCTCAATGGTCTTTCCGCCCAAAGCAGCAGATGCGGCTTCAAGCGTCGTGATAGTTCCAAGTTTTTTAGAAATCTGCTCCGCCTTTTTCTGGTTACGCAGGATAGGCTCTACAAGTATCCTTGCCTGCTCAACACTCTGGGTTCCTTTTTTATTGACCTCGGTTACCATGGCCACTACATAATTTTCACCGACGCGCTCAGGTTGTAATACTTCACCAAGATCAGCATCGTAAATGCTTCTTACAAAAGCGCGGGAAGCACCGAGACCCATGATCTGAAAATCGTTTGGCTTGATATCCTGTGCGAATGATTTATTGATCCCTTTGTCCTTAAGCTTTTCAGCATTTTCATCAAATGCCTTCCTGGACTGGCTATTGCCTGCAAATAAGGTTGCCTCATTGCTTGCATTGGCGTCTGTTTCCTGGCTGGCGTCTATTGGTTGGGTCATATAGGCGACCTTGTAAGCCGGTGAACTTCCTTTTTGAGATAAAATCTCGATATAGTGATAACCAAAATCTGTTTTAACGACCCCTTTTGTACCGGTAGGGTTTCCAAAAATAAAATCATTGAACTCTGGCACCATGCTACCAGCAGTTACATTCTCATATACACCGCCTTTATCCTTGCTACCCTGGTCATCCGATAATTTAGCAACCAGTGTATCAAATATAGATCCATTGCGAAGCGCGGTTTGGATACTATCGATCAGGTTTCTTGCTGTTGCAGAGTCACGGGTGGGAAACATCTGACCAGACTGGGGATCACGCTGTGAAGTGGCCACCAGGATATGGCGGACTTTCACAGTATCGGGCTGAGTTCTTGCACCAACCACCTTGGCCATGGTGAAAGTTCCACCATCGAGATATGGTCCGTACACCTGGCCAACAGGCGTTTTGAATATCGAATCCTTTTGCGGCACTTGTATGTGCTTGCCATTTATATAGCTATCGTAATAGGTGGTTACCCCCTGGCTTTCGAGGTATTGTTTCACATCGTGAACAGAGTCCAATCCTGGTTTGAGTGCGAGCAGCCTTTCTCTTGCCGCAGCAGTATCTTCTGCTGTAGGCAAAGCACTGAACGCTACATAAGAAATGCTGCGAGACTCTTCCTGCTTAAAGTCGTCCTTGTGTTTATTGATATAATCTGCAATCTCCTTATCTGTCACTTTCACTACGCTGTCGGGAACGGCTGAGTAAAATTCGCGAACCAGTGAAATACTGGCCAACTGGCTTGCATCAGCATTTTGCTTTTCAACAAACCACCTGGGGAAATTGCTGCTATTAGTAAGCATTGAGTTGTATTTCTCCGTCAACCGCATCAACTCCAGCTGAGCGACGTAATCATTGAACTGTTGTTTTTGTTCCTCAGGTACCTGCTTGCTTTTCAGCATCTGGTCGATCTGTTGTTTTGCCTGCTGTGCGTTAAAGATCCCGGTTTGCGGATCGGTGAACTGTTGCTTCAGATCCTGGGGGGCATTCTCACCATAAAGAACATCACCCATTTCTTTTTTACCCAGCTGCATACCGAGCTTGTCGAGTTCCGTCAACATTACCACACGGGCTGTTTCCTGACGCCATGCATTTTCGATAGCCATTTGACGGGTTGCAGCACCACTTGGGTAACCTTGTTGCTCCATCATTGCTTCCTGGCGGTCAATTGATTTATCAAACTCGATCGCGCTTATACTTTCACCATTGATGGAACCCACGGATGTAACCCTGCCTCCGGAAAACAAACTACCTCCATTTTCAAAAGCAAGCATAACCACAAATGTGAGAAGAGCAATAGCAATCACAACGGCCATCAATTTTGCATACTTCTCCTGGATACTCTGAATAACTGACATATTAATATGTAAGATTTAAAAGGGAGGCAAAAATAGGGTAATTAAAAGGAAACCCCAACCCCCTTAGAGCGGTAAATTAGCCTGTTTATCAGCTCAGATGACTCAAAATCGCTGTTTGGCATTATTCATTTAACGAACGGAACCACCAGTATATCAGCGCAGGGTCACAAAACTGGTGTATTATTATAAATATTAATTGATTACCAGTTAATTATCAATTCTTTTATTTCTTTTTAGGGTGAACAAGCCTCATCTCCTTAATCAAATGGCCGGCATCGGCATATTTATCGACAATGAACAATACGTATCGGATGTCGACCATGATATTGCGGCAAATGGAAGGGTCATAGTTGATATCGCTCATCGTACCTTCCCAAACCCGGTCAAAATTGAGCCCCACAAGATTTCCATACGCATCCAGGGCCGGGCTGCCCGAATTACCCCCAGTAGTGTGATTAGCTGCAATAAAGCACACCGTCATCTTTCCTTTTTGCCCATATGGACCGAAGTCTTTCTTCTCATAAAGTTCTCTAAGCTTTTCGGGTACATCAAACTCGTAGTCACCCGGTTTATATTTTTCCATGATCCCATCCATATAACTATAAAAGCCATACTTCACCCCGTCTCTTGGCTGGTACCCTTTTACATTACCATAAGTAAGCCGTAAAGTACTGTTTGCATCGGGATAGAATTTCTTTTCCTTCATTACATCCATTTGCGCCTGCATGTAAGTTCGTTGCAATTG
>JAEYVW010000253.1 GCA_023429365.1 Bacteroidota bacterium | reverse complement strand
ATCTGTTCTTTCATTTTTAAACTCTTCTAATTCCGGCCACGATGGATATGGAATAAGCTCTGCGCCGTCACAATTAAACACAACTTCCGGCGAGTAAGATGCAGCCCTGTTCCATACATAGATCACTAGTTCACCTTTATAGTCATAAGAGTAGATCAGTGCGCCCCTATGAAACCTGTAAGCACCATTGCCGTTAATTAAATTTCTTAGCCAGGGTAAACCAGTCAACGGGTTTTTTACGCCGCATATATTGGCATCAGGATCAGGAGTTTTTTGCCAGAGTAAAACCTCGTTCGTTCTTTTATTTTCAAATTCCTCCCAAGAATCATCCGTTGAATTAAACGGAATCAGCTCAGTACCATCACAATTAAAAACTACTTCCCGGGAATCGGATGATGCACTGTTCCACAAATAGATCACCTGCCGGCCTTTGAAAGTGTAAGAATAAACAAACGCATTCTCGTAAATAATATAAGAACCGTTATCATTGTTTATTAAGTTTTTCAGCCAGGGTAGCCCCGCCAGCGGATTATCGGCGCATTTGCCATTGGTATTCTCTTTGTCAGGCTTGTTACATGCAAAAACAAAAACAACTCCGAAAAACCAGAGTACGGGTATTTTCCCATAAAACCGCAATAAAGTAATAATAGTTCTCATTGTATAAAGTTTTTGACCATTAAAATAATGTCATCCAGGATAGCCGTGTCTGTCAAAAGTAGTTTGGTTTTAAAGGTATTAAGCTCAGTTTTATCAACCAACGCTTTAGGCGCTATCATGTCCAAGATGTTAACCATTGCGTATACAGATGAAATTTTTCCCAGTGAGCCATATATGTCCGGGTAATTCGCTTTTGTATCAAGTTTAGACAATAGCAACTTCAGCATTTCCTTATGGTCAAGCGTCTTTCCACCATAAATAAGATGCTGTGTCCCGAAAAATAATTCGGTTATGCTCATTTTAATAGAAAAATTTCCCTGCTTTACATTGGTTGACATGGTGTCAACACTGGCTACATCTATGTCGCGGTAATAGTTTACTAAGGATTTTGCAAAATCCGGTCTTACAACCAATACATGATACCCGTTAAACCTTTTTAATGTTTGTTCTAGCCCTGTTACTAGGTTATTAAAAGCAAGCACATCCATGAGCAATGGATAAGAAAGACAGGTTTCCAATAAAGCCGGTGTTGTAAGTTGCTGCAAAATCTCTTCCGGTACCTGACATACCTGCACCATTTCTTTATGGGTTTTTAGTGCCTGCCAGCTTTCTGACCCCGGCTTGATGGGATAATCATATGGTTGTGAGAGCACTTGTGCAAATCCAAATTTTGTTACTAAAAGAAACAAAAAAATACACATTCTTTTACTGGCAGCCATGTAGGTGTCTTTTATTGCTAGCAGGCGAAAACTTACTTTTTATGTGGACGTACCTGCTATTTATTTGTAGATTGAAGAGTAATATACAAATCTTCCTTCTTTCGGCATAATAAGATAAAAATCATCGTGCCCTTTCTGCTAACTTGCTCACAGAGGAGACATCAGAATTTTAAAATTTGGGACACCCCGCGTTCCATCGGGACGTTTTGTGCGGCAATTAGGTAAAGAGGAATTTCGATATCAATAATTAACTCCAATCACACAACCACATACACAACGAATATCGGAACTGCATAAAAAAAGCGCCCAAATAGGACGCTTAAATATTTTCAATCGAAATTCTCAACGCTCGAAGCTCACCGCTCACAGCTCGCAGCTTCACTGCTTACACCGCTTCCGCACTCATCTTCTTACTCTGCTTCTGCCTTTCGTTTTCATCCAAAATTACTTTACGCATGCGGATGAAATTGGGTGTCACCTCTATGCACTCATCCTGCTGGATATATTCCATGCACTCTTCGAGGGTCATCAATGTTTTCGGCGCAATGCGCGTAGCATCATCACTACCACTTGCGCGGTGGTTGGTGAGTTTTTTTCCTTCGGTCGCGTTGACCACGAGGTCGCCCGGCTTAATATTTTCCGCGATGATCTGGCCGGCATATACATCTTCGCCCGGATCCACGAAGAAAGTTCCTCGATCCTGTAATTTATCTATCGAATAACCAGTTGTCTTATCTGTATTTTTTGAGATCAACACCCCATTGTTGCGACCGGGAATAGGTCCCTTCCAGGGTTTGTACTCACTAAAGCGATGCGCCATCACAGCTTCACCTGTTGTAGCAGTCAGCATCTGCGTACGCAAACCGATCAGGCCTCTTGATGGAATATCGAATTCCAGGTGCTGCATTTCACCTTTTGTTTCCATGATCAGCATCTCGCCTTTACGACGCGATACCAGGTCGATCACCTTGCTGGCAAATTCCTGCGGCACATCAACCACCAGGGTTTCGTATGGCTCGCATTTTTTGCCGTCGATCTCTTTCACGATTACCTGTGGCTGACCTACGGTCAACTCATATCCTTCACGACGCATAGTCTCGATCAATACACCCAGGTGCAGGATACCACGGCCATATACAACCAGGCTGTCGCCGTCTTCGCTGTCCATTACTTTCAAAGCCAGGTTCTTTTCAGTTTCCTTCATCAGTCGGTCACGCAGGTGACGGCTGGTTACAAACTTTCCATCCTTACCAAAGAACGGGGAGTTGTTCACGGAGAACAACATGTTCATCGTTGGCTCATCCACGCTGATAACGGGTAATGCTTCCGGTGTTTCAGCATCTGCGATCGTATCACCGATATTAAAATCTTCAATACCGACGACAGCGCAAAGATCACCGGCCACAACTTCGCTCACTTTCTTCTTGCCCATGCCTTCAAACACGTACAACTCTTTTATACGCATCTTTTTGATCACGCCATTGGCCTGCATCAGGGCGATAGGCTGGTTTTCGTAGATAGTACCACGGCTTACTTTACCGATCGCGATCCTTCCGAGGAAAGATGAATAGTCGAGGGAAGTGATCTGCATTTGCAGGGGACCTTCATTCACTTTTGGCGGTGGTACATGTTTTAAGATACCATCCAGCAAAGGATTGATATTGTCAACCGGTTCCAATGAATCATTGAACCAGCCATTTTTTCCAGACCCATAATAAGTTGGGAAATCCAACTGCTCCTCGGAAGCGTCTAGGTTGAAGAATAATTCAAAAACCGCGTCGTGCACTTCGTCGGGGCGGCAATTGGGCTTATCTACTTTATTAATGATGACGATGGGTTTCAGGTTGAGTTGTAAAGCTTTTTGCAATACAAACCGGGTTTGTGGCATAGGACCTTCAAAGGCATCCACCAGCAGGCATACACCATCCGCCATTTTCAAAACCCTTTCCACTTCACCGCCAAAGTCTGCGTGGCCCGGCGTATCGATCACATTAATCTTTACACCTTTGTAAGTCACTGAAGCATTCTTACTGAAAATGGTGATCCCTCTCTCACGCTCCAGGTCATTGCTGTCCATGATGAGCTCACCGGTATCCTGGTTCTCCCTGAACACCTTTGTAGCATGTAATATCTTATCTACCAGGGTAGTTTTACCGTGGTCAACGTGGGCAATGATTGCTATGTTTCTTATTTCCATATATTTTTTCCGGGCGGCAAAGTTACGGCATTAATACGGGGGCAGCAAAGGAATGGGGCATTAATTAAGGCTTTGTTGAAAGAAAAACAGCGTTTTAGCGTAGTTTTATGGAAATCATGTCTATGAAATTCTTTAAAGGGTTAGGCATCACTGTTTTAGTACTAATCGTTATTTACTTCCTCGGCCCCCACCCTGACAAGCCGGTTTTTACAAATGAGCTTCCCCCGGTTCCGGCAGATCTCCCTGAACTTGAAAAATACATACGTAAGCAGGAATCTGCTTATAACATAAAACCCGACAATGAAGCAAGGATCATCTGGCAAAATGACTCGCTGAAACAAAAAACCGGATGGTCCCTGGTGTACCTCCACGGATTTTCAGCCAGCCAGGAAGAAGGTGACCCGGTTCATACCAGGCTTGCCCAACAATTCGGATGCAATCTTTACCTGGCCAGACTTGCGGAACATGGTTTAGAAACGACCGAACCTATGGTCAACTTAACGGCCGACAAACTCTGGAACTCTGCGAAAGAAGCTTTTGCCATCGGCAAACAACTCGGAGATAAAGTAATATTGATCGGCACTTCTACCGGCGGCACCCTCGCGCTCAAACTCGCCGCGGAATACCCGGAAATTGCCGGACTAATCCTGCTATCGCCAAATATCGCCATCAATGATCCGAATGCCTGGGTTTTAAACAACCCCTGGGGCTTACAGATCGCCAGGCTGGTAAAAGGGAAATACAATACTTCATCAGATACCACGGCGATCTATAAGAAATACTGGTATCATCGTTACAGGATGGAATCGACTGTGGAACTTGAAGAGTTATTGGAAACCTCCATGAAAGCTTCGGTCTTTGAAAGGATCAAACAGCCAACACTGCTTTTATACTATTACAAAGACGAAGACCACCAGGATAAAGTGGTTAAAGTATCTGCCATGACCCGGATGTTCCGGCAATTGGGCACACCTGACAGTCTAAAACGAGAACACCCTGTGCCCGGTGCCGGTGATCATGTGATCGGTTCTGCCATAAAATCCAAGGATGTGGAAACGGTATTAGCCGAATCGGGACGATTTATGAAAGAGATCATGCATATTCCGGCTATCGACTAAAGTTTATCTTAAAACTTTTGCACCCGTGTGAAAGGCCGAAAGTTTGGCCTGCTTTTCCATTGCTAAATACATTGAACTCCCCGCAAAATATACAGCAAGGGAATACGTTTGAATAAAGCAGGTAACTTTAACGAGCCGCCTGGTAAAATCGCATCCAGTATGAACATGAACCCCCTTTCGACCGGAAAGAACCTATTGAAACAATTTGGTATCAGGATCGGCTCTACGTTTTTCCCTTTTTCTCTTTGGGCTAAAAATGAAACAGGTGAACCCCTAATCCTTCCCGACAATCCACTTTACAAACAATTATCTAAACCCGTAACAGCGATCACGATTGGTGCCGGGGCCAGGGGAAATGTATACGGCGACTATGCCATCGAGTATCCCGAGCAATTAAAAATTCTTGGCGTCGCGGACCCCAACACACTACGCAGCGAGCGATACGCGGCCAAACACAATATCCCGAAGTCAAATTGTTTTGCCAACTGGCAGGATGTTTTTTCCAAACCTAAGTTCGCCGATGCGGTCATCATCAGTACTCCCGATCTCCTGCATTATGAGCCGTGCATAGCGGCTTTGAAGATGGGTTATGATGTCTTGCTCGAAAAACCGATCGCACCCACTGAAAAGGAATGCCGTGAGATCCTGGACCTGGCCAAAAAAACAGGACGGATCGTGGCCGTATGTCATGTTTTGAGATATGCCCCTTATTTTATCAAGCTCCGTGAACTCATACAAAGCGGTACGATTGGGGAAGTGATCAGCCTGCAGCACCTGGAACCGATCGACCATATACACATGAGTCATTCTTATGTACGCGGAAACTGGCACAACAGTAAGACCACCACTCCGATCATACTCGCCAAATCCTGCCATGATCTTGATGTGCTAAAATGGATGCTGGGTAAGGATTCAAAAAAGATACAGGCTTTTGGCAACCTGAAATGGTTTACCAAAGAAAATGCACCCCAGGGTAGCAAAGAGCGATGCACAGATGGCTGCCCGGTAGAGTATAAATGCCCCTACTCTGCGCTGAAGATCTATCATCGCGAGCGGCAGCGCACTTATGTTTTTGACCTGCCAAAAGAAAAAAGCAAACAACCCGCGGCTATTCTTCAATACCTGAAGACAACCGACTACGGCCGTTGTGTCTATAAAATGGACAACGATCAATGCGATCACTACACCACCAATATCCTCTTTGATGATGGCGTGACCGCTACCTTTAATATGGAAGCCTTCACGCCATTTGGCGGCCGTCGCACCCGCGTGATGGGTAGCATGGGTTATCTCGAGGGTGATATGAACCAGTTTAAGATATTCGATTTCCGCACCAATAAAACAAAGACCTGGCATACAAAAACCACTGAGGTATCACACTACAAAAACGAGGGCCACGGTGGCGGCGACTGGCGCATGGTTTCTGATTGGATCCAGGCTGTCGCGCAGCATAACCCCAACCTGCTTACTTCAACCATCGACGCGTCGATTGAAAGTCATATCATGTGCTTCAAGGCAGAAGAAAGCCGGCTTACAAACCGGGTGATGGAGATAACAATGTAATCATAACTGTTCTATGTCGTTAATCTCACCGGCAGACAGCCGGTGCCGGATTCGTTACCTTTGCCCGAAAAATTTCCGAGAATGAAAGTTGCGGTTTTAGGCGCAGGAATGGTAGGCCGGGCAATTGCGCTGGATCTGGCAGAACAACATGAAGTGGTTTCGCACGATTTGAATTCGGCAAACCTGGATGCGCTAACCAAAAAGAATCATAATATCCGGACAGTCCCTACTAATCTTTCGGACTACGATTCCTATCCTGCATTGCTCGAGGGATTTGACCTGGTTGTGACTGCCGTTCCGGGTTTTATGGGATACAAAACCCTGGAAGCCGTTATCCGCTCGGGCAAAAACACTGTTGACATTTCCTTTTTCCCCGAAGACGCTTTGCAACTCGACAAGCTGGCTAAAGAAAAGCAGGTGACCGTCATTACCGACTGCGGTGTGGCGCCGGGTATGAGCAATTTTATTATCGGTCGGTACAACGAGGAAATGAAAGTGAACCGCGTTGAATGTTACGTTGGCGGGTTGCCAAAAGAAAAAAAACCCCCTTTTAATTATAAAGCTCCCTTCTCGCCGATAGATGTGATCGAGGAATACACACGTCCTGCACGCCTCGTAGAAAATGGTCAACTTGTTACCAAACCAGCCCTGAGTGACCGCGAGATCATGCGGTTTGATAAAGCAGGCGAGCTGGAAGCCTTCAACACTGACGGGCTTCGCTCATTGATCTACACGATGAAGCATATCCCTGACATGAAAGAGAAAACCCTTCGCTTTCCTGGGCATATCGACCCGGTGATCGCCCTGCAACATGCGGGTTTTTTCGACACTACGCCGATCCGCGTTAAAGATGCCTCGATCAGCCCGCTTGAGTTTACTTCACAGATCCTGATCAACGACTGGAAGCTGCAACCCGGCGATGAAGAATTTACTGTCATGA
>JAEYVW010000238.1 GCA_023429365.1 Bacteroidota bacterium | reverse complement strand
TCCCTCATGATGTCCAACCCATATCTAAATGAGAACGCGATCCCTTCCTGCACTGCCCGGGTGATATGTGCTGACGTGTGAATATTGAAATCAAGTCCCGAGAGATGACCGCCCACGATCCTGTTGTTGAGCATTCTCTCGGCACCATTACCGAATGGTAACGCCAATAATCCTTCGGCGCCCACCGGTACTTTAGCTGCAGATTCATTCAAAGTAACATAATCTTGCGAATCACCCATAATATTTTTTGCCCATCGGTTGAAAATACCCACCCCGTTTATACACAACAGGATGCCGATACGCTTTTCCGGGGCAGCATGATTGACATGCGCGAAACTATTGATACGCGATTGCTGATCATAACTCACCTCATCTGCCACACCGTAGATCACACCCGAGGTACCAGCCGTGGCTGCTACTTCACCTGGCTGGAGCACATTCAGCGATAATGCATTGTTGGGCTGGTCGCCGGCTTTATACGAAACGGGAATACCGGCCCTGATAGACAATTCCCAGGCTATGTCCTCCATCACAATACCATGGGTTGAAAACAAAGGTCGAATGGCCGGGAATAATTTTTTATCAAAATCAAAATATCTCAGCACATCCTCGGAAAGCTCATCTTTTGTAAAATCCCAGAATATACCTTCAGAAAGTGCCGAATTGGTTGTCGTTAAGTCGCCGGTAAATTTCATGGCGATGAAATCACCCGGTAGCATCAGCTTTTCAATCCGATCATAAACCGAAGGTTCGTTTTTCTTTACCCAGGCGAGTTTACTGGCTGTAAAATTGCCGGGTGAATTAAGCAAAGTTGATAAGCACCTCTCCTCGCCTATTTCGATGAATGCCTTGTCACCAATCTCCACCGCACGACTATCGCACCAGATGATGGCATTCCGGATAGGCTGTTGTTGTTTGTCAGTTAAAACAAGCCCGTGCATCTGGTAGGCTATACCAATTGCTGCTATATCCGCCGGTTGGTACAATTTAGTGGTATGACATTTTAGGATTGCCTGCTTCACATGTTCCCACCATTGACCCGGATCCTGTTCGGCCCAACCTGTGCGCGGCGCAATAATACCCACCTCGGTATCCGGGTAACGAGCGCTGGCAACGCAACGTTGCGTTTGCGCATCCACGACAGATACTTTTATTGAGGAGGTGCCAAGATCAATTCCTAATAATAACATCCACGTTCATTTTGTCTAAAATAAAACATTCTAAAAATAAGGAAGGATGAAAAAATCATCCCTCCTGCGATTACTGCGAGAACTGCTACGCGAAAAAAAGCTTTTTATTTAAAAACCGGGAACAGCTTCCCTAATTCCCGGTTTTTGTTCTATGGCGTGATTTTTCTGATTCCTATTGATAATTCGGATTCTGGTACTGTGCTTTTTCTTCCGGCGACAACTCCATACCATCGATCTGACCCTGAGGAATAGGCCGCAGGTAATGAGAAGGCAGAATGGTCCGCGTAATGGTTTGAGGTGTATGATCTCCATACGCTGTACCCGCGATCTCATAGGTTCCTGCCAGATCAGCCCATTTCTGTGTACGCACCAGGTCAAACCAGCGGTGGCCTTCACCGAAATATTCACGGGAACGCTCCGCGAGAATGTAGTCGATATCAATGGTCGCCGGAGTGGCGGCGATCATTGCTGCACTATTATCGGCAATAAAAGCTGCGTTATTCTTATTTGAGAATCTCCATTTACCGGCACGTGCCCGGATCACATTCACCAGGTCCACCGCGCTCTTTCCAGCTACCGTTGCAGCACCCTTCACAGCAGCTTCAGCAGCGATCAGGTACAGCTCTGAAAACTTGGCAATTTTAAATGGCCTGGTGCTGGTGGCGTTTGGCTGACCCAATCCTGTCCCATTGTCCGTGCGATACACACCCATTTTCCACAATCCGGGAAATACCACCCTGCTGATGCCGCGTGGAGAGATGACAAAGTCAGCCCGGCCAGGTAACACGCCTGCGCCTACATTACTATATACCTTACCCGGGAAATTGGCGCCCGCGGGATAAACGATACCAGCAGCCTGCGATTCATACTCCAGGAAACTCAACACCGGCTGGCCGGGAGTGATAGGCATATCATTAGCGTTGTAAAGAACAGGGTTGGTGACACCGCCCTTAGGCCAGTTGCCGCGATATACAGTGCTGAACGTACCGTCGTAACGTGAATCAAGTGTCTTGTCTGCAAAGGTGTTGGTAATAGCCCCGATCGTTGGTGCCATACGAATGTAGGGACGGCCAAGCGCCTGTGCTGCCTCACGCTGAACTGAACTTATCGCGGTACCACCGCCATCGGGGTTGGATGCACTACGTATGACTGTGTAGTTCCAGGTTACCATCCACACAGCAGAGTTGCGGCCATTTCCCGCTTCGCTGTCAAAGCAGTTCAGGCAGGCGCCATTGTAAAACTCATTTTCCTGCGTGTGATCGGCATAGAGTATCATCTCCTTGTTGCGGTCGTTGCCGGCTACGTGTACATCATAAAATGTCGATTCAAGACCGAATGGACCTGGATTGTCGATAGCCTGCACAGCTATATCATATGCTTTTTGAAAATAAGCCTGGGCGGTAAGACCATCGGGATCTGTTCTCGGCGCTTCAGGATAAGTAGGGATATTGTTAGGATTCTGAAGCCACCAGCCATAGGTAAGATAAGCTTTCGCCAGGTATAACCTTGCGGCTGTTTTGGTAACTGCACCTGTCACACGAGGTGTTTCTGGTAAATCATTGATGGCCTGCAAAAGGTCAGGGAATATCGCTTTGGTATATACTTCCGGTACGGTGTTGCGTACGGAAACCCTTGATGGATTTGTGTTGAACTTCAGTTCACCTGCACCCAGGTCAAGTGGCACGCCGCCAAAAGTTTGCACCAGCAGGAAATAATCGAAGGCCCTGAAGAACCTTGCTTCAGCGATCAGGGAAGCGGGTATCGTACCCACAGCTTCTGCATTTTCAATAATGCCACTGGCGGTATTGATATTGGAAAACGCAACGCCCCATAAATTATCGGAGCGGCTACTCGTGGGGGTTATATTACCAACACCGCTTAAGTCCATATCCTTAAAGTTCTGGTCGGCACTCTGGCCCCAGGTATACTCATCAGTACCTGTTTCCAGCGTATTGTAATAATAAGGCTGACCATAGATAAAACGCAGGTGCGCATATTGCGATGTAATGCCACCCAGTACACCTTTTTCAGTCCTGAAAAAGCCGGGTTCATAAATACTACGTGGCTGTTCCTCCAGGATTTTTTTACATCCTGTAAATAACAGCACCATGGTTGCTGTTAACAGAACAGATCTTATTTGTATGTATTTCATTTTCGTTTGTTTTAAAATGTCAAATTAACGCCAACTATGTAGTTGCGGGTTGATGGGGTATTGTATCCGACAATCAGCATTCTCCT
>JAEYVW010000236.1 GCA_023429365.1 Bacteroidota bacterium | reverse complement strand
AACGCGATATCATCTTATATCAGGACATTGATATCTCTGAATTCCAGGTTCGACCAATACATGAGTGGTGATAAAACTAAATTGAATTCCAGGGAAAAAAAAGGTTTTAACCTGTTTACCGGCAAGGCCAAATGTGCAACCTGTCATTTTATCCCGTTGTTTAATGGCCTGGTGCCGCCTGAATTTACCGAAACAGAAACAGAAGTTTTGGGAACTCCTGACACGAAGGACAAAAAAAATGCAAAGCTCGACACGGATGCCGGGAAATTTGAATTGACACAATCAGTGATCCACAAATTTGCGTTCAAAACACCCGGGTTAAGAAATATTGAATCGACGGGACCATATATGCATAACGGTGTCTTTGATACATTGGAAGAAGTAATGGATTTCTACAATGAAGGCGGGGGAGCGGGTTTGAAAATTGCACCCGAAAATCAAACCCTGCCGACAGATAAACTCGATCTTTCAAAAAAAGAGATCGAAAGCATTATTGCATTTATGAAATCACTGACCGACCCGGCAATCACCACCTACAAATAAAAAAACTCCCCTGGTCTTAGGGGAGTTTTTTTCAAATAATCTATACGTTTAAAGTTTCTGCAACTTCAGATTCTGATCGATGCCTGCGCCGAGAATATGCAGGTAATAGACCCCGTTCTTCAGTCCCTGCACATTGATCATTACATTATTGTTGCCCTTACGGATGTTGATCGAATGTTTCATCACTACACGTCCGCTATTATCTGTTATCTTCCATACCGCTGTGCCTTCTTTTGTAGAAGAAACCATCAAACGTGTATCGCCGGTTGTCGGGTTGGGTGAAAGTATAACACGATTCGAAATATCACCAAGGTTAACTGATACGATATTCGAATAAATAAACTTACCATCACTGTCAACCATCTTCAAACGGTAGTAGATCACCGTAGACGCAAGGTTATACACTTCATGATCCAGGTGTGAATATAGATTCTGGTTGGTAGCGCTTCCTATAGCTGTTACATTGCCGATCACGTTGAAGCTTCTGCCATCGAGGCTACGTTCAACATCGAAATGGGATGTATTGATCTCATTGGCGGTTTCCCACTGCAATAGCGTCGCGTTGTTTTGCAGGCTTGCCTTGAAAGAAACCAGGTCAACCGGCAGTGTGATATGCGAGTTGCTGAAATAGAATGATGAGAAACTGCTGATCTCACCCTGCAATACGTATCCATTGTCGGTACCAAAGGCTTCTGCCACAGTGGGTGTGATCAACTGTGTATTGGCTACCATCGCTGTCTGGTTGACGTCATCATTCTTCAAAATATTGAGGCCGGCAATGGCGCCACCATAGCCATCTGCCACAAAAGCATCAAACTCTGCTTTCGAAATATAAAGCCTGATCCATACCGGGCTCGACGGTTGAATCTGGGGTGTAATCGTCAGGTTACGGTTTAGATATTTTTTGCCGAGCTTGGTCCTGCTGGCTCCGTTGATCCTGTACAATGTCGTGGTAATGGTTCCCAGATCCTGTCCTCGCGCATTGATCTCCGCCACTATATTACTGTTGGTATCAGTAATGGGTACCCACAGGTTGTTGTTCTCATTCGCTGCGCTTATCACAACTGTATTTGCGTTTTCAAATACATTGGGTTTTCCCGGAGCAATTTCAACACTATTCGGTATTGTACTCTTGTTATTATTTAATGGATCGGCGATATATCCCAGGAAAGTATATTTCTGCAGGCAACCTGCACATGCAGGTACTACCGGGAATTGTGCACTGGGACCCGAAGTACTGGTACTTCTGTCCATCACCACATATATATCTTTTCCCCCCGGACCGAATGCAAGGTCGCGGTAACGATTGATGCTACCAAAATAACTAACGGTATCATATCCGCCTGTTTTTATAACTGTATCACCTGTCTCATTCAACCTGATCCTTACCAGGCGTCCCCACTTCAGTGACGCTGCAATCAGCGATCGTTTCCAGCCAGGTATAGTTGATTTAGTATACAGATCAAGGCCAGACCAACCCTCGGAAGGCCAGTTACCATTGTTTGGAATAGGTGTCGTATTCCAAAGTGCATTTAGACTGGGATAAAGGTCTGAACTCGGGTATGCGGAAAACAACGGATCCATATAATTCGTGATCGCAGCCGCATTGGCTGTCTCATCATTGATCACCGGGCAACTTGAAGGGTGGGCCGGGTTCATGCCAGGTGCAGCACCTGCCGTCGTACCATTAGCATTATTATCTTTAGCATACCCGATCACCAGTGGGTGACCGTAGTTCTTGTCTCGCTCTATAATATTGATCTCATCATCACTGAAGGGCCCATGCGATGAGCCATATAATTTGTTAAGTATCGGATCATAGGCAAAACCCTGGTTGTTTCGGATACCGGTAGCCCAGACCGCGCTCTGCACACCAAGTGTAACGTTGTACGGATTATCGTTGGGTATCCACCTGTTCAATGTACCGGCATCTGCATCGGGTTCGAGGTTGAACCGGAGAATCTTTCCTTCGTATGAATTCATCCATTGTGCTTTCAAGGTGCGCATGTGGTTACCAAACTGGCCAGCACCCATATCACCGCCTGCATAAAAGAGGTAGTCGACTCCATTCACTGGCGCAATGATCATACGTTGAGAGTTGTGGTCATTACTTCCCGGCAGGGTATCACAAAGCGATACGGGAGATTCAAGCCGGTTGGTACCGGTATTATAAGTGAACCGAACAATACGGTTGGTAAATACGGTGGATGAAGTGCGGCTATGTACATAAGATATGTAAACATAATTTTGCGGCGTTACCGGGTCTAAAAACCGAGGATGAAGTACAAGTCCCGCCAAACCGCCCTGGAAACCGGTAGTATTATCGAACTGGGCATTGAACACCCTGTCGGCAAGGGGCAGAAAAGTGCTGTTCTGGGCGATGTTTAATACTTCAGTTTTACCACCGGATTCAGGATCTATTCTATTAACGCGATATCCTTTCGATTCAGTTACCCACAGGTAATTATCTGGTCCGTAGGTTACTTCCCAGGGATCCGCGAGTAAGTTGGGACCTGACAGGGTCGTGGTTTTAAATACTTCATTCATGCGTCCAGATCCTGCAGTAACACAAATATCAAATGCATAGTTGCTGGTTGGGATGGTGGTATTATTCTTATGTACTCTTATATAATATGTGTTTCCAATAGTCAGTGCGGTGCCGACTGTAAGCGTTGCACTACTTGCACAGGCCACCTGGGTCATAGATCCACATGTACCCGATAAAAGCTGTATTCGCACGTTACCGCTACCACCCCAGCCTCCGCCGAGATTTGTGAGTTTGATCGTGGGATAGTTTGCCGGCGCAACAAATTTGTACCAAACATCCTGTGAGGTGGTTGATCCGCAGGACGCAATACCTGCACCTTCCACCGTTGCGCCAGTAAGTGTTTGGTTAGTAAGCTGGCTGCTGCCAGGTATACAAGAAGAAGCGGCCGTTATATCTGCGGCATTAGCACAATCGTCGTTAGCCGGTGGTGTGATCTCGTTCCAGGATATGATAGTCCTGCGTGTATTTTGACTGGACGATTGAGTTTGTGTAACGTTTGCCACGGCTCCAGCAGTGGCACGTATGTTATAGGCAGCAGTATGAGACTGATCATTTCCCCC
>JAEYVW010000234.1 GCA_023429365.1 Bacteroidota bacterium | reverse complement strand
TAAATACTGTTCCACCCGATCTGCGGGATTTTTATCGCGGGATCAGATGTTGAGAACTTCTTTACCGCAACATCGAAAATCCCCATGCATTCCGTATTATTTTCTTCACTCGACCTGCACATCAGTTGCATGCCAAGGCAGATCCCCAATACCGGCTGTCGAAGTTGACGGATCAGGATATCAAGAGATCTTTCACGCAGGTATTGCATGGCTGTGCTGGCTTCGCCAACCCCGGGAAATATGACCCTGTCGGCTTGTTTTATCTGATCCGGGTCATCCGTCACGACAGCCTCCACGCCTATTCTTTCCAGGGCATACAAAACAGACTGGATATTGCCTGCATTGTATTTTATGATTGATATGTTCATGATTCTAGATTAAAACTGGCTGATCCTAAAGAACGCCTTTAGTACTGGGGAGGTAATTACTTACCGGATCTTTCCTTACGGCCATGCGTATCGCTCTCGCAAATGCTTTAAAAATGGCTTCGATCTTGTGATGTTCATTATCTCCTTTGCATTCGATATTGAGATTGCATTTTGCACCATCGCTAAAGGACTTAAAGAAATGAAAAAACATTTCTGTCGGCATCTCCCCGATCTTCTCGCGCTTAAATTCCGCATTCCAGACGATCCAGGGCCGGCCCCCAAAGTCGATCAGCACTTTCGCCTCGGCATCATCCATGGGCAAAGCGAAACCATATCGTTCCATGCCTTTCTTATCAGCCAGCGCCAGTGCAAAAGCTTCACCGAGCGCGATACCGGTGTCCTCGATGCTATGATGTTCGTCGATATGAAGATCACCCTGGCATTGAATCGTCAGATCGATCTTACCATGCCGGGCGATCTGCTCTAGCATATGATCGAAAAAGCCAATACCGGTATGAATATCGGCCCTGCCACTGCCATCCATATTTAAAGAGATACTGATCTTTGTTTCATTAGTGTTTCGGACATGATCAACCTTTCGAAGCCCAAGTTTTAGAAAGGAATAAATATCCGCCCAACTGGTGGTTTCAAGCGCCACTGTATTTTTTAACTCTTCCACTTTATCGCTTATCTCCGCTCCGCCGAGTGACTCATCAATTTTCAGCCAGATGCCTTTGCAGCCCAGGTTCCTGGCCAGCTGGATATCCGTGATACGGTCACCAATCACAAAAGAATTTGGGATATCATAACTGGCAGGATCGAGATATTGCCTTAACATACCGATGCCCGGTTTACGAGTCGGCGCATTATCGGCCGGGAAACTCCGGTCGATCAGCACATTTGAAAAATGTATGCCCTCTCCTTCGAGTGATTTCATCACCAGGTTATGCAGCGGCCAGAAAGTATCCTCGGGGAATGAAGCTGTGCCAAGTCCGTCCTGGTTTGTCACCATCACGAGCTCATAGTCCAGTTCTCTCGCGATCTTTCCCATGTATTCAAACATACCCGGATAAAAGGTCAGCTTCTCGAAAGAGTCGAGCTGGTAGGTAGGTGGCGCTTCGTTGATCAGGGTGCCGTCGCGATCGATGAATAATACTCTCTTCATAAAATTTGAAAATGTGGGGATGTGGAAATGTGAAAATGAAACGAACTTCCGGATATATTTTTTATTTACTGTTTAAAACCTTCGATTTCATGTATGCGATCAGGGCATCGACCAGGATGGTATTTTCCTTTTCAGTGCCGATGGTGATGCGCAGGCAGTCTTCACACAACTCCACGCGGCTACGATCCCGCACGACAATACCCTGTTGCAGGAGGTAGTCATACACTTCTGTTGCGCCAACTACTTTTACTAAAAGAAAGTTTGCATCAGAAGGATATACTTTTTGAACAAGCGGCATCTTTTCAAACACTATGGCGAGTTCGTCCCGCATCGCGACAATTTCTCTGATCATATCATTTACCTGTCCAATTTCCTGCAAGGCTTCCAAAGCAAGTTCCTGTGTAGCCTGGTTGATATTGTATGGTGGTTTAACCCTGTCCAGAATATCAATGATCCCGGTAGACGCAAATGCCATACCCAGTCTTAATGCCGCCAGTCCCCAGGCTTTGCTAAAAGTTTGCAATATCACCAGGTTGGGATATTCCTTCAATTCAGGTAACAGCGATCGCTGCCTCGAAAAATTTATATACGCCTCATCAATGACTACCAGCCCTGAAAAATTATTCAGTAGAATCTCAATATCCTGGTAATCGATACTGTTGGCGGTTGGGTTATTGGGAGAACATATCCAAATGATTTTTGTGGACTCATCCACCTGACTTTCGATAGCTTCCAGGTCGAGCTGAAAATCGGGAAGCAGGTTTGCCCTTCTTATTTCTACGTCATTGATATTCGCGCTTACTTCGTACATGCCATAGGTAGGCGGACAAATGATGGTATTGTCCTTACCAGGTTCACAAAAACACCGAAACAACAGATCGATACATTCATCGCTTCCATTCCCCAGGAAGATATTGGCTTTATCAATATTCTTTACTCCGCTTATAGCTTCCTTCAGTTTCTGCTGGTGTGGATCGGGATATCGATTATACCATTTCCGAAGGGGTGATCCCAGGCTGTTTTCATTTGCATCCAGAAAAACCTTCGCCTCCCCGGCGAACTCATCGCGGGCAGAGGAATATGGTTTTAGCTGACGAATGTTCCGGCGCGTAAGTTTATGGAGGTCGAAGTTCATGATCACTGGCTCAGATTTAATGTTGAAAACGGTTGAATGTAGTTGAAAATGGTTGAAAGTGGTTTAACGTTGTTTAGTTACATCGTACTCACGACTCACGACTCACGACTCACGACTCACGCCTCACCCCTACAGCCCTCGCATGCGCCTCCAGTCCTTCTGCGCGGGCCATGGATTCTACGGCATGGGCGATATTGTTCAGTCCTCGTTGTGTTAACTTCTGGTAAGTAATTTTTTTTACAAAACTATCAACACTTACGCCGCTATATGCTTTTGCATAACCATTGGTAGGTAAAGTATGATTAGTACCGCTGGCATAATCACCTACGCTTTC
>JAEYVW010000214.1 GCA_023429365.1 Bacteroidota bacterium | reverse complement strand
GTGTATTTCGAACCCTTGATTTGCCAAAATCATTTACAAACCCTTCCGTGATCTTAAATGCACCGCCGTATTCTGCTATATCCTGTCCCATCAATACAAGGTTTGCATGACGCTCCATGCTTTGATGTAGCCCCTGTTTTATTGCATCTATCAGGCGAAGTTCAGGGGCATGTTGATGGAGAATAAACTGGCTGGTGGAATTATCAATGACCCGCGCGGCACTACTATGTGTCCTTGTGGCGTAAACATCATCCAATTCATCTTCCGTATTTACCTGTATCGGGTTTGTGTCAAAGCCAATAGCCAGTTCATCCTCAATTTTTTTCCGGTATTCGTTCCTGATATTTTCAAGTTCCTGTTCCGAAAGCACTTGTTGTTGTAAAAGGAAGCCCTCATAGTTCTTAACCGGATCCTTTTTCTCCCAAAGCTCAAACAAATGCTTTGGTACATATTTGGTCCCGCTGGCTTCCTCATGTCCTCTCATTCTGAACGTCAAAGCTTCAATGAGATAGGGCTTCTGATGGCGAATACAGTATTCTCTCACTCCTTTGATCGTGTCGTACACCTGCAGAATATCATTACCATCGATCTGCACACCTTCCATGCCATAGCCTTTTGCTTTATCCACCAGGCTGATACAGCGGTATTGTTCCGTGGTGGGCGTACTCAGTCCATAACCGTTATTCTCTATCAAAAAAATAACCGGCAGGTCCCAGACTGCCGCCACATTCAATGCTTCATGAAAATCACCTTCGCTGGTGCCACCCTCACCCGTCAGTGCTAATGAGATTTTTAAAGGCTTTCCTTCTCTATCCCGGTTGAGTTTATGTGCCAGCGATACACCATCCGCGATCGCCAGTTGGGGACCCAGGTGCGAGATCATCCCACAGATATGATGTTCGCGACTGCCAAAATGAAAACTTCTTTCACGGCCCTTGCTATATCCCTCCTGCGCACCCTGCCATTGCATAAACAATTTATGCAGCGGCATTTCACGGGTAGTAAATACACCCAGGTTGCGGTGCAGGGGCATTACCCATTCATCTTTCTCGAGTGCCAGTGTAGCGCCGACAGCAATAGCCTCCTGGCCGATACCACTAAACCATTTGGAAATTTTACCCTGACGCAACAGGATCAACATTTTTTCCTCGATCAACCGGGGATACAGTAGATTACGATAAAAATGGATCAGTTGCTCGTTGGATAAATTCTTTCTGTCAAAGGCCATAGTGCGAATTTCAATGATTAGCTCTTAACTACCAAGAAGCAGTCCTGGAGATAGTCAGTAGTCAATAGTCGGCAGTCGGGAGTCAATACCCCTGCTTACCAGACCCAGCCTACAGACTAAATAATTTGGTTATTTTCGGCCATGCGAAAAACCCTCTTACTTGTCTGCGCCCTGGCAATATCCGCGAAAGCCCTGCTAGCCCAAAGTCCGGGCGACAATGAATACTACGTGACGTTTGAAGAACAACTTACCCTCAAATTATACCTGGCAAAAAAATATACTTCCCTGATCATGAAGGCGCCCGAGGGAATCCAGTCTCTCAGGTACCGCCCTAACACCCTTACAACCATGGGTATCAGTGGTAGCTACAAAGCGCTCTCAATGAGTTTTGGCTATGGCTTTGGTTTCTTAAACCCAAATAAAGACAAAAAAGGGCGAACCCGTTCCTTCGACTTTCAGACACATATTTATACCCGCGACTGGGTAACGGATATCTATGCCCAGTTTTTCAAAGGCTACTATTTGTCACTCGGCGGACCTGCCGGTACAGCTGACAAGAATTATTATTTGCGGCCGGATCTGAAAGTGAACCTGCTGGGTGCCTCAGTTTATCGTTTGTTGAACGGTGAAAAATTTTCCTACCGGGCTTCATTTATCCAGAATGAATGGCAAAAACAGTCGGCCGGTTCCGCCCTGATCGGCGCAGAAATATATTATGGCACTACAAAAGGTGATAGTGCCCTGGTTCCCTCCCACCTGAACGCCTTTTATCCCCAGCAGGGCATCGACCGGGTACGGTTGCTGGAGTTCGGACCTGGTGCAGGTTATGCGTACACGGCCGTTTGGGAAGAACATTTTTTTCTTACCGGCAGCGCTACCATCAATGCGGATCTCAGCATAGTAAAGGAAGAAACGCAAACAGGTTCTGCACACCGGACTTCCATCAGCCCCAATGCAACACTGCGTGCGGTAGCAGGATACAATAGTGATGAGTGGGCTGCGGCCATCTCCTGGCTGCACAACTCCACCAATGCCAGGGGTCGCTCATCTGATCACGAATACGGGATCAAAACCGGTGATTTCCGAATTACCCTGGTCAAACGCTTTACACCTGGAAATAAACTTAAAAGAAAACTCGAACCGATACTTGAGAGAATACCTTAATGGAATTGGGACTTTGGACCCGATGGCTTTCGGGTTTAGAATTAGACAGCCAAATAGCAAATGGGTAACTATGGATGGAGGACCCAATTCCTAATTACTAATCATTGCTGTTCGGAATAAAATCGTGGATAGTTGTCAGAACCTTTGACCCGCTCGACATCTATGACTTTTACATTTACAGGGGCTTTGCTTTATTTTTCCTGGAGACTCTTACTTTAGCTGGCCGTAGTTGAAATGTATCGATGTGTCAGGATACCACAGCGCACACTGCGAACACAGCGAAGTATTCACATCAGGTCCTGTTCCGTAGCAGATTTTATCACAAAAACGGCTTTCGCTGTGCTCACGGTGCCCGCCGTGGTTTATAGTACTCCAGAGTTTCCCGGACAATAATGATTACTAATTACTAATTCCAAATTACCTGGCTAAACAACGACTAGTTCATAAAATTCCTCATCCGTCAGGTATTTATTAGCGAGTTCCTGCAATTCTTTTGAGCTAACCTGCTTGATAGCCTGCACGGACTTATCGAAATGATCATGCTCCAGTTTATTCAGAATGATATTCTTCCAACGGGCAATGATATGAAAAGGACCATCAAGGTCGCCTAATACAGTGCCAATTAGAAAATTCTTTACCAATAACAATTCCTCTTCCTCCACCGCTTCCTCTCTCAGGATCTTCATTTCTTTATATACTTCTTCAATGGCGGCTTCACATACATCCTTACCGGCTTCGGTACTTATCATCCATGCTGAGTCATGCAGGTGATTTTGGAAATAACTATGAATGCCATATGTATACCCTTTGTCCTCACGAATATTGTTCATCAGCCTTGACCCGAAAAAACCTCCGAGTAAAGTATTTAAAACCTGGGCCTTCGTAAAATCCGGATGATGGCGACTTATGAAAGGACGGGCCATCCGGATAGAACCCTGTACACCATCCGGGTCGTTTGATACCCTGTATTTTTTCTCCACGGCTTTATCAACCGAAAAAGTCTTGTCTGCAATCGCACGATTGGGAAGGTCACCGAAATTTTCATTGAGCAGTGTTTCGAGGTTAGCTGGCAAACGTCCCGCTGCAAATATGACCAGCTTTCCTTCCTGGTAATAAGTTTTGTAAAAGTCCTGAAGCTGTTTTCGTGTCAAGGCATCAAAATCCTCTTCACGACTGTAACGTCCATATGGATGATGTTCACCATAGAGATACACATCGATCAGCCGACCCGCAACAAAATCGCTTTTCTTCAGGTTTACCCGCAGTCTTTGCTTCATATTCTGCCGGGCTATATTGAGTTCATCTTCCGGGAAAACGGAATCGGTCAGTATTTCCCTGACTACCGGCAACAATTCGTGTATATGCCGGGTGAGGCTGTGAAGGGTGAGGGTGGCGGTTTCACTATGGCAGCTCCGGTTTAGATATGATCCGTAATATTCAAAATGCTCATTGAGCTGGAAGGCAGATTTTTTAGATGTTCCATTTTTTAAAAGCAGGTTGGTCGTTGCTGCCACCAGGTTCTGGTCTTCATACCAGTTGCCGGCATAGTATACCCATTCCAGCGACATCACATCCTCGGCGCCGGCTTCTACCGTGTAGACTTCCACGCCGTTGTTGAGTACAAATTTATTATAAGGCTTTAGCTGCAGGTTAAACTTAACCGCGTCCACGATTTCCGGTGCAATATTCCTATCTGCCATCAGTTTGATTTCAATTGAATTAATGATCTGCAAGGTAGTACAGCGTATTACTGTTTTCATTCCTGAATATCCGCTGGCTTTCCTGCTGGATATCGTGTACAGTGACTGAAGTGTATTTATCAAGCTCAGTATTGATCAGTGCAGCATCCCCCAACAGTTCATAGTAGGCAAGGCTATTAGCACGGTTCATCAGGCTCATGTCTTCAAATGCGATCATACTCTCTGTCTTATTCTTCACTTTCTGCAACTCTGTTTCCGATACAGGTTCCTTTTTCATCCGCTCCAATACTTCCTGCACCGCGTTTTCAGCGTCGCTTATTTTCACACCTTTCACCAGCTTTCCTTCAACAGCCAGCAGCCCGTTATCTGTACTTCCAAAATGATGACATTCTATATGGCTGAATACCTGCCTGTCTTTCACCAGCGACTGGTATAGTCTTGATGAACCACCCCCACTCAGGATTTCCGAGAGAAGATCAGCGATATAATATCGCTTGTCGAGGCGCGAGGAAATATGCCAGCATTTATAAAATGCGTCAA
>JAEYVW010000206.1 GCA_023429365.1 Bacteroidota bacterium | reverse complement strand
GCCCACCTTGTCGGATTATTCCTCGATGAGTTTCTGTATCGCAGTTACAATGTTTCGGCTGTGATAAAAAAGTATGATGACTACGAAGCAGCCATTAAACTGCTGGATGAAAAGGATAAAAAGAAACGGGATGCGGCTGTCAGCCGCTTCCAGAAAGCCTGTGGAAAAGCCGGTATAAAATTTTCCATACGGCGCAGTACCAGCATTGCGATCCAGGACCTGAAACATGAGAGCATGTTTGCCGACATGATCATCATCAACGAAAACGAGACCTTTACCCGCGCTAAAGAAAAGCCACCCACCCGTTTTATCAAAGACCTGCTTGCCGATGTGCAATGCCCGGTATTGGTGGTCCCTGAAAAATTTAAAGCAATTGATAAGATCGTACTGCTCTACGATGGTGGTCCTTCCGCTTTATATGCCTGCAAAATGTTCAACTACCTGCTGGGCGACCTGGTACACCAACCCATTGAGGTGCTAACGATAAAGAACAGGGAAAATACACTCCGGCTCCCTGATAATAAGCTGATGAGGGAATTTACCAAACGCCTATTCCCTGACGCAACTTATACTATTAAAAAAGGGGATCCTGAAGAACAGGTGGTGGCTCATCTCCGTAGCCATAAAGGAAATGAACTGGTGGTATTGGGTGCCTACCGCCGTTCAGAGATCAGCCGCTGGTTTAAGATCAGCATGGCGGATGTGCTGATGAAGGAACTCGACACACCACTCTTTATCGCACACAATAAATAACGGAAAGACATGAACTTCTCAGCAACTTTTAAAAAGCCGGTTTGCTGAATATAAAACTTCAATCTCATGAAAAGGATTTTAGTACCAACAGATTTTTCTCCAACAGCCGAAAAAGCATTCAGGTTTGCATGCGATATCGCGGCCAGGTCAAAAGCTGCGGTCACCCTGTATCATGCTTATACACCGGTGGAGAGCCCGATGGCCGGCACCGAAAAAACCAGGCAGGAATACAACCAGGAAACCGCTACCACCCTGTTGAAGCAATTGCAGCGCCTGAAGAACAAAGTTGCGGAAGACTATCCTCATGCCTCTATGTCAACCGTGTTGGGGGAAGGTGCTATTGTCAGTGAAATACTTCAATTCACGTCGAAAGCACATTATGACCTTGTGGTGATGGGCACCCAGGGAGTAAGCGGTATCAGCAAAAGCATTATCGGTTCCGTTGCCGCCCGGGTCATGGAGAAATCGGCTATCCCGGTCTTGTTGATCCCCGAAAAGTATGACTGGAACGAACCAGGTAATATCGCCTTTGCCACCAACTATCAACCTTTTGACAAAGCTGCACTTGAGCAAATTGTCGAATTGGCAGCATTGTACCAGGCAAAGGCAACTGTTGTCCATCTTTACGACTTCCACGAAATGGAAGAAGAAAAAGAACGTAGTAAATTTGATGCTTATGCTAATGAGTTGAAGAAAAACATTGATAGCGCAAACCTGGACTTCCAGTTTCTAAAAGTTTCTTCAGTTCGGGAAACGATGGAAACCATCGACAAAATAATTCCCTGCGATATAGTGACTATGGTGAGAAGCAGGAAGACCTTTCTTGAAAAATTATTACAAACCAGTTTTACGCAAAATATGGCTTATCTTAATACCCTGCCATTGCTCGTAATACCGGATCCGGGTAAATAAATTTGCGAATTAATCATTTAAATTATGTTTTACGAAGAATTGTACGCTGAGTTGGGAAAACTATTTTATCAGGTCGCTGCGGCCGATGGCAAAGTAGCTGCCGCCGAGAGAAAAGCCCTCGATGACCTGGTTCGTCAAACCTGGGAGCCCCTGGAATCGAGTAAGGACGAGTTTGGTAGCGACCAGGCCGACCTGATCATCGCAGCTTTTGATTTTGAAGAAGCAGAAGGTGGTGAAGAGTCCCCGCTTTCATCTTTTGAAGATTTTTACAGCGAGAATAAAACAAAATTCACACCCGTTATCAGGAAAAATATCCTACAAACTGGGCAGGCTATCGCCGATTCATATCGCTCTAAGAATAAGAATGAACAAAAACTGCTGGATCATTTGAGAAAAATTATGACGGTCGGATAAGTTTCATTTTAATAACCGGATATGGATAAAATACTTGTAACAACGGATCTCTCTGAAAACTCTGTTGCCGGTATGCGGTTTGCGATCCAGTTGTCGGCGCAGCGGAAAGCAGAACTTATATTTCTGCTGGTAGACGAACTTTGGGATGATACGGTTTACCATGCGCCGGCACATGCGGCGAGACTGGAAGAGGAAAAAGCTAAAATCCAGCAGGAACTGGAATCGCTGGTACGCAGGGCATACAAGGAAACAGGCGTCAAACCAGGTCCTTATCAATGCGTCGTGTATTATTATTTTGGTGTAATAAATTCTATCATCACTTACGCCACCCGCAATGACTGCAATTATATCTGCATCAGCACACACGGCGCAGGCAATCTGCGTAAACTGCTGGGGACACATACAGGCGAACTAATTAAATCTGCGGAAGTACCTCTATTTTGTATCCCCATTAATTATTCAGTTGAGCCCATCACCCGTGTTCTCTACGCGTCGGATATGTCGAACTATGAAAAGGAATTACAAACCGTAGTAGGTTTCGCGAAGTCGGTTGGCGCCGATGTTGATATGATTAACTTTTATAAAACAGACGATCCAGAAAAGTCTGCTACGGAAATTCGCGAAGCTTTAAAGAAAAAATCAGATTTCGACCTGAGTGTTTATGTGGAGAAAATTAAAAATGGCACCACGCTCACCGAAAACCTGGACACGGCTGTTGAAAAATACAAGCCTTCCATGCTGGTGATGTTTACCAACCTGGAAAGGGATTTCTTTGAAATGCTTTTCCTGCCCAGCCTCTCGGAACGATACTCTTTCCGTACACAGGTGCCCATGCTGGTATACAATAAAACACCAGAAACCTCATAGCGATCCTAACCAAGACTCCAGTCAATGGGTTCGATGCCTTTGCTGACCAGGTATTCATTTGTTTTGGAAAAATGCCTGCAACCAAAAAATCCGGCATACGCGGAAAGCGGTGAAGGGTGTGCCGCTTTTAGGATGAGGTGTTTTTGTTCATCGATCAACACTCTTTTATCCTGCGCAAATTTTCCCCAAAGCAGGAATACGACATGTTTCTTGCGGTTCGATATGCTTCGTATAACGGCATCGGTAAAGCCGGCCCAGCCAATTTTTGCATGACTCATGGGCTCTCCCGCTCGAACTGACAGGGAAGCGTTGAGCAAAAAAACGCCCTGCTCAGCCCAGTGCGTCAGATTACCATGACCCGGTATCCTCACACCTATATCTGCATGGAGTTCCTTAAAAATATTGACAAGGGATGGCGGGGCGGGTACGCCGGCCTGTACCGAAAAGCAGAGCCCGTGTGCCTGTCCCGCCCCATGATAAGGATCCTGTCCCAGGATCACTACTTTCACCTTATCAAAAGGAGTGGTATTAAAAGCATTGAAGATTAACGAACCAGGCGGATAGATCGTCTTTTGCTGCAGTTTCTCCGTCTTAAGATGAAGAGCGATCTGTTCAAAATAAGGCTGTGAAAACTCATCTTTTAATATCTCTTTCCAGGTAGACTCGATCTTTACATCCATATCGCTTTCTTT
>JAEYVW010000172.1 GCA_023429365.1 Bacteroidota bacterium | reverse complement strand
ATCCAGGGTTCTACGGATATTATATATTCGTCGACTTCGAAACTGGCAATCATTGGGTGATCAGGGATTCCGCCAATGCCTGGCAGATTATCAAACTGAATGGCGTGACGCCTATTAACATTTCCGGCTTTGGGGAAGGGCAGGATGGTACCATTTATGCCTGCTCACTTTCATTTGGGATTGTATACAAACTTGAGCCTCTCACCGGAGTCATTTTCCAGATATTAAATTTTACAGCGTCTGCAAACAATAATATCATCGATTTAAACTGGTCGGCAGTTGAGCAGGAACTTCAATATTATGAAGTGGAACGTAGCCTTGACAGTTTGAATTTTGAAATAGTGGGTACACTACCTGCGCAGAATCTTACAACAGTCAATAATTACCGTTTCACTGACATTGCTTCCGATTCAAAAATATTTTACCGATTACGCTCGGTTAACAAAGATGGCCAATGGGATTATTCAGCAACCATTACTGTGTTTAACCAGGCGGGGGAGCATTTTATTTACCCCTCTACTATCAACAACAATATCATCAGCATTTTTCTTCCAGTTACATTCGACCAATTGGAGGTATTCAGCATGACAGGAGCGCTGGTAATCAAAAAAGATATCCGGGGCATGACAGGAAGGATCGATATTCCAGTATACCACCTCGCCCGGGGATTGTATATGGTAAGATTAGTTCGTGGCTCAGAAAAAAGAGTTCAACGAATTTTGATCCAGTAATTTCTGGATTCATTGTTGCAAGTCGGCAGGCTATTTAATGATATAATAGCACCATCGAAATAACTTTCCCTCAAAATCAAAAGGCGTGGTGGCCCGGGTAATGTCGCGGACCGATGTGGCGTTGATATTATCCTGGTCGAGTACAAACTTTCTGAAGTTAGTACTGAAATACAAGGCACCACCTGGCTTTATTGAAGCAATACATTTATTGATCATCGCCACATGATCTCTCTGGATATCCAGGAAATCCTCCATCCGCTTGCTATTGCTGAAGGTAGGCGGGTCCATGATGATCAGGTCGAGTTCACCGGGTGGAAGTTCATCCAGGTATTGCAGTACATCGGCATGAACGAATTTGTATTGATCAGTATTCGCAAATCCATTAAGTGCCATATTTTTTTCAGCCCATCCCAGGTAGGTTTTTGAAAGATCAACTGTTGTTACGGATGATGCACCGCCTGCCGCGGCATACACCGAAAAAGAACCGGTATAAGCGAAAAGATTTAAGACATGCTTTCCTTCCGACTCCTGTCTGACCCTTTGCCGGGTAAGCCGGTGATCAAGGAAAAGTCCTGTATCCAGGTAATCGCTTAGGTTGACGATAAACTTTAAGCCGTTTTCCTCAACAACAAATTCATGTTGGGTCGCGTCCAGTTTCTGGTACTGTCCCAGTCTACCCGGTTTTCGCTGGCGAAGCTTTAAAAAAATATCGCCCTTGTCCACTTCCAGGACTTCGCAAATCACGGCAATACTTTCCTCCATCCACAAGTCATGTTCTTCCTCCGTCAAGCCGTGACGTCGTTTGTATTCTGCCACGTATAATTTATTATCATAAAATTCTATGCATAAAGGATACTCCGGCAGATCATGATCATACACACGGTAGCAAGTTACCCCCTGTTTCCTGGCCTGTTTTTGCAGATGGCGGAAGACTTTATTAAGCCTGTTCCTGAACATTTCTATTTTTCCCAAATCCTGGTATTTTTTTTACGAAATTCGTGTTTTGGCCGGCAGTCCGGCAAAGTCCGCAATTATTTTATGTACGCCATTGTTGATATAGAGACTACCGGGGGTTACGCGCAGGCAAATGGCATTACAGAGATCAGTATACATGTCTTCGATGGTGAAAAGATCGTCGATAAATATGAAACCCTGATCAATCCCCGCCAGCCGATCCCATATTATATACAATCCATGACCGGTATTACCAATGATATGGTGGAAAATGCTCCGGTGTTTGAAGAGGTTGCCGGCGAAGTGTACCAGTTGTTGCATGACAAGGTCTTTGTGGCGCATAATGTCAACTTCGATTACTCTTTTGTAAAAAGCCATCTGGCAGCCAGTCAATACAACCTGAATACAAAAAAACTGTGTACCGTACGACTGAGCCGGAAAATATTCCCCGGACTACCGTCCTATGGCTTGGGCAATCTTTGCCATGCCCTGGATATCCCGATCACTAACCGTCACCGTGCGGGAGGCGATTCAGAAGCAACAGCAAAAGTGTTTCGGTTATTATTAGAAAATGACAGGGAAAACCTGGTTGAAAAAAGCCTGCAGCGAAATTCAAAGGAGCAGATTCTTCCGCCCAATGTGCCAAAGGAACACTTCGAACAATTGCCTTACACACCGGGGGTATATTATTTTCATAACGAAAAAGGGAAGATCATCTACGTTGGCAAGGCCAAAAATATCCGCTACCGTATCAATAGTCATTTCAGTAACAATTCACAGAGCCGGCAAAAACAAAATTTTCTAAAGCATACACATGGCATCAGCTTTCAACCCTGTGCAACAGAACTGATGGCGCATATACTTGAATCCACCGAAATCAAAAAGCTCTGGCCGGTTTTCAATTATTCTCAAAAAAATGCCGAGAGCGTGTATGGAATTTTTCTTTACGAAGATCAAAACGGTTACTTCCGACTAGCCATCGAAAAAAACAGGGGGACGCTTAGACCAGTGCATACATTTCACTACCTGACGGATGGTCATTCCATGCTGCGAAAAATGATCCGTGAATTTAATCTTTGCCCTAAGCTTTGTTTTCTTCAAACCAACAACGGCACCTGTGAGGGTATACACGGACAGTATTGCCACGGCGCCTGCCAACAAAAAGAGTCACCTGATACTTACAATGCAAGGGTACAGGGAGCTATAGGCTCTTTGTCGACCCGCAACAGTTTTGCTATAATTGATGATGGTCTCAACGCCGACGAAAAATCATGCGTGTTGGTATGGGAGGGTATGTTTTATGGAATGGGATACATCCCTTCAGATATCCAGGTATCCATCCCCGAAACAATCAAGGACCTGGTGACACCTTATAAGGAAAATCTTTTTATCAGAAACCTCGTCACAGGCTATGCTGCCCGAAATCCCGAGAAAGTAGTTTTCTTTTGATTAGCTCCATACTCACATTTTCAAATTCTCCAATTTTCACATTTTCACATTCCCAAATTTGCACACTTCCCTCATTTTCAAATTTTCAAATCTTCAAATTTTCAAATTTCCACATCTCCTCATTTTCACATTCCCAAATTTTGCACACTTCCCACATTTTCAAATTTTCAAATCTTCAAATTTTCAAATTTCCACATCTCCACATTTTCACATTTTCCTCAGTCTAACCACACAAACCCCTCTCCCACCGGCATTTTTGAAAATACATCATGCACTTCTTTGGGTGGTGTGGAGAGTTTGCGTTGAACGATATCCAGCCAGGCCCCGTCGACGGTTAGGATAGCGGCAACGGTATCTCCATTTTTCTTAATGGAATGTTGTATAGACCAGCGTGAATAATCGTGTTTTGCTTTAATCACTTCCAGGCTGATCGTGATTTGGTCGCCAAGCCGCACTTCTTTCCTGAATACACACTCTTCACGAAACAGGATTGGGCCCACACGAAGCCTGTGCATAAGTTCCATGGTCAGTCCCTGCTGGTCCAGGAATGCAACACGACAAAAAGCACCCCAGTCGTAATAGACTGAATGCCTAAGATGTACATTGGGATCGAGGTCGGACCAGCGGATCTGTATTTCTTTAACAAAACTTTCCATCCTGCAATATACCCAAACGCCTGTGAAATTAACAGGTGGGGCTTTCAAATACCGGACCCAGCGATTATTTTTGCTGCTACAAATAAAATCTATGAAGAAAGTATTTCTTTTTGTCTTTGCCGCGGCATCTACTGCAATGGTTTTTGCCCAGCAGAAGACCACTAAACCTGTCCCGAAAACAACGACTCCCCAACCCGTTTTGAAAACCATGATTGACTCGGCCAGTTATGCGATCGGCTATAGTCTTGCCAGTTTTTACAAATCACAGGGTGTTAAAAACCTCAATACAAGTCTTGTTACAAAAGCGATAAATGATGTGTTGGGAAATAAACAGGCGCTTTGCGATGATAACTCGGCAAATGCCATGGTAACAAACTACCTGAATAAGATCCAGGAAGAAAAATCTAAGTCAACCATTGATGCCGGGCGCGAGTATCTTGCTAAAAATAAAACCAGGCCCGGTGTGAAGACAACAGCCAGTGGTCTGCAATATGAAGTTATTACTGAAGGTACGGGCGCCAAACCCGCCGCCACCGATAGTGTGACTGTTCACTACCGGGGTACTTTGATCGATGGCACGACCTTCGATGCATCTTATGATCGTGGACAACCCATTACTTTCCCGCTCAACCGTGTGATCAAAGGCTGGACTGAAGGCTTGCAACTAATGACCGTGGGGTCAAAATACAAACTCTTTATTCCTTATGAACTTGCCTATGGTACGCACGACCAGGGACCAATACCAGGAGGATCAACGCTGCTGTTTGAAGTGGAGTTGCTGGATGTGAAGAAGGTGCAGTGAAGAGAAGTTCGGAGTTAGAAGTTAGGAGTTAGAAGTCAGGAGTTAGAAGTTCGTAGTTAGAAGTTCGTAGTTAGAAGTTAGAAGTCGGTGAGTCCAGGAATCTGGTTTACTTGGTTGGGTTTGGGCAAGCTTATCGTAAGCGTTATTGTCATGCGGGATTGAGCTGTTAACTTTCACTATAGGATATTGATTGAAAAATTACTCAATCGCAGATCAATCTTGGTCAACACGAGGAGTGATTCATGGGGAAGATGCCTTAGGAAATCAATTTCTTTTCCCTCGCCCAGCCCAGGGCTTTTTGGAACTGTTGTTCTTCGGTAAGATTTGTATTGTCGAGCACGATGGCGTCGTCAGCTTTTCTAAGGGGACTTACTTCGCGGTGTGAGTCGATATAATCGCGCATTTCGAGATTGGCCTTGACCTCTTCAATGGTGATGTTGGGATTTTTCTCGTACAACTCTTTGAAACGACGTTCCACCCTTACTGCATTATCAGCGGTCATGAATATTTTTAATTCCGCTTTGGGAAAAACAACGGTTCCGATATCACGGCCATCCATCACAATGCCTTTTTTTGCGCCCATTTTTTGTTGTTCGGCCACGGCAAATTCACGTACTTCCCTGATCGCAGCGATCTCGCTGACTTTTTCTGCGATCACCAGGTCGCGGATCACGTACTCGACATTTTCATCGTTTAGGTAGATCTCACTTTGTCCTGCCTTCTCGTTGAAATGAAATTCAAGATGTATTTCACTCAACGCCTTCTGCACTTCTTTGGTATCGGTCCAGTCGATGTGGTTTCTTAAAAAATGCAGGGTGATCGCACGGTACATGGCCCCGCTGTCAACATACACATAGCCCAGCTTTTTTGCAAGCTGTTTGGCCAGGGTGCTCTTACCG
>JAEYVW010000143.1 GCA_023429365.1 Bacteroidota bacterium | reverse complement strand
GTGCCGGATGATGTTTTGAAACAATACAACCTCGCTTATACACAAAAGGAATTGGATGAATGTGTGAAGTTCTAAGGTGTAAGGTTTAAAATAGTTGAATATTGTTGAAGATCGTTTAACATTGTTTAACGTCGTATTACAATATTAAACTACATTCAACTACATTCAACCACATTCAACCTTATTCGACATCTCAAATTAGTAGGAACGGATCATAATGAATCATGGCAATCATAACAATCCCGGTCCCTTTTCAGCATACCATTTAGTTTATGTAAATTAGACTGCTTAACCTGGTATAGGGGTTCATGAAAGAGATACGCGATATCATCACCGCTTTTGATAAAGCCGCACGGGAAGGAAAGCAGACCGCACTTGCTACCGTGGTGCATGTAGAAGGCTCTTCCTACCGCAGACCAGGTGCCCGTATGCTAATCACCGAAGACGGTGAACTAACTGGTGCCATCAGTGGCGGCTGCCTGGAGGGTGATGCGCTTCGAAAAGCCCGACACGTGATGATGGAAAAGCGGTCCATGCTCGTCACCTACGATACAATGGATGAAGACGATGCCACCCTGGGTCTCGGTCTCGGATGTAATGGCATTATCCGCGTGTTAATCGAACCGATCGATATTAGTAACCAACACCACCCTATCCATTTTTTAAAAGAAGTGGCGGATCAACGTGAGACCGCCGTATTGATTACCTTATTTTCCCTCACTGACAAATCATCACCCCAAACAGGCACCTGCCTGGCTATAAAGAATAACACTTTAATTGGAGAAAGCGATCTCGCTTACAAGGATGCGTTGCTGGCCGATGGTCTACGGGTGCTGTCAGAACGGCAATCGCTTTTCAGAAATTATATAACAGGAACGCGTAGCCAGTCCGCTTTTATAGAATTAATAGAACCCGCGGTATCGCTGGTTATTGCCGGTGCGGGAAATGACGTCGTCCCCTTAGTTCAAATAGCGGAGATCCTGGGCTGGAACACAACCGTAATCGATGGACGCCCGGCACTTGCCAGGAAAGAACGTTTTTCAAGCGGCTGCCAGGTAATGCTAGCCCGGCCTGAAGTGGTGATCAAAGACCTTCAGATTGACGATTACACCGTATTTGTATTGATGACCCATAACTATAATTATGACCGGGCCATGCTTGAAGGCCTGGTTCAGAAAAACGCAAGATATATCGGCATGCTGGGTCCAAGAAAGAAACTGGAACGCATGTTGTCGGAAATGAAAGACGAGGGTACCCATCTCAATGAGCAACAATTAGCTTCCATCCATAGCCCTGTTGGACTGGACCTTGGCGCTGAAACACCCGAAGAGATTGCCCTCTCCATTGTATCAGAGATCAAAGCAGTGATGAGCGGCAGTAAGGGATTGTCTCTGCATACGAATACCGGTTCGATACATGCAAGGGATGAATGGGAAGCGATTTCTTTAAAGTCAGAATGATGGCATCGGAAAATACCATTAAGAGCAATTGCGCAATTATTATCCTTGCCGCTGGCGCGTCCGCCAGGCTGGGCCGCCCCAAGCAACTTCTTCCCTACCAGGGTAAAAGCCTGCTGGAACATGCGGTAGACGTTGCCAATGATTCCGATGCCAGCCCGGTTATCGTCGTACTGGGAGCAGGGGCTGCTGAACTGGAGAAAATGATCGACGAAAAGAAATTGCATATTGTTGAAAATAAAGAATGGCAGGAAGGTATTGCTTCTTCGATCCGCTGCGGTCTGAATACCTTAAAACGCGTAGCCCTGCTGTCTGATGCTGTGATCCTGATGGTCTGCGACCAACCGCATATAGATACCTCAGTCATCAACGAACTGATCGATACGCAGAAAAAAACCGGTAAGCCTATTGTGGCCAGCCGCTATGGAGATACAATGGGTACTCCGGTATTATTTTTCAAGTCCATGTTTGCCGAACTGTTGGAACTGGAAGGCGACAAGGGCGCGAAAAAAATTATCGACAAATACCCGACTGAACTCGCCACTATAGCTTTCCCCCTCGGAGAAATAGATATTGACACAGAGGAAGACTATCAAACCCTGAAATAATATTCCGGACACCAATTCCACCCCTGTCACCAGCACTTTGCCCTTTGTCCCTGATTATCCTAACTTTACTTCATGCTGACTGACCGTTTTCAAAGGGTTCATAACTATCTCCGGATCTCGCTTACAGACAATTGCAACCTTCGTTGTTTTTACTGTATGCCAGATGAGGAATACGATTTTACCCCTGCATCCCGTCTGATGCAATTGGGCGAGATTGAAGCAATCGCGAAAGTATTTGTGCAACTGGGAGTTAACAAGATCCGCCTCACGGGTGGTGAACCGCTGGTCAGAAAAGATGCTGCCGATATTATCCTGGCGCTTTCTAAATTACCAGTAAAGCTCACACTTACCACCAATGCGACCCGGCTCCATCATTTTGTAGATGTTTTGGAACAGGCGAAAATAAAATCCCTTAACATCAGTCTGGATACGCTGCAGCCCGAAAAGTTTATACTGATAACCCGGCGGGACCAATTTAACCTGGTATTTAATAATATCTGTACCATGCTGGATCGTGGCTTTCATGTGAAAGTAAATATGGTGGTGATGAAAGGTTTTAATGAAACCGAGATCAACGATTTTGTAGCATGGACAAAAGACAAGCCGGTACATGTACGGTTCATCGAATTCATGCCTTTTACCGGTAACAGGTGGACCAGTAATAAAGTTTTCACGCACAAGGAAATGCTCTCGCTTATAGAACCAAAATACCCTTTTCAAAGGTTACAGGATGATGTACATGATACTGCCAAAGCTTACCAGGTGCCTGGACATGCCGGAACATTTTCTGTGATCAGCACCATGAGTGAACCTTTTTGCAGCGGCTGCAACCGGATCAGGCTGACAGCGGACGGGAAAGTAAAAAACTGTTTGTTTTCAAAAGAAGAGACTGACCTGCTCACGGCCTTTAGAAACGGTGAAGATATTGAACCGTTGATCCGCCAAAGCATTGCTTCGAAATTCAGGGAACTGGGAGGACAGTTTACAAGCAATTTTGAACAGCTCCACGCTGAAGAGATCGACAACAGGAGTATGATCACGATCGGCGGTTAACACCAAAATTTTACTCTAACATTTCTTTTCTACAGAAAAAATAAAATGAACGTAAAATCAGCTTACAACACCTGGGCAGAACAATACGACACAAACGAAAATAAGACAAGAGACCTCGAAGGGATTGCCTTAAGGAAAGTCTTATCGAATATTCACTTTGATAGTTGTCTTGAGATCGGTTGCGGCACAGGTAAAAATACTGTATGGCTAGTCACCAAAGCCGGGAAAATATCAGCTGTAGACCTTTCAGATGAAATGTTGACAAAGGCCAAAACTAAAATTCAGTCGGACAAAGTCGAATTTATACAGGCAGATATAAATAAGGAATGGGATTTTCTAAATAATAAACAATTTGAATTAGCTACATTCAGTTTGGTCCTGGAACATATAGAGGATTTGGACAACATCTTTAAAAAACTAAGCC
>JAEYVW010000457.1 GCA_023429365.1 Bacteroidota bacterium | reverse complement strand
GCATTTCTTATTATGATGATATTGGGTGGTGGCATCATTCCACCTATCCAGGGCAAGATAGCAGACATTATAGGTATTCACCAATCATACATCATTACGGTAGTTTGCTTTGCTTACCTCGCATTTTTCGCTTTCGCGGTGAAAGGAATTTTGAGGAAGCAGGGTATCGACTACGATGCTGAAATTGGCGCTGCCAGTCACTAAAGCAATTCATTTCCTTCGTACATTCGCCCCGTTCTTAACTGCTAAACGGGGTGAATTTTTAAAATAATACACGATGTCTGCAAAATCTGGATTACAGGCGCTTTCGATTGGAATAGATATAGGTGGCACGGGTACCAAGTTCGGCATAGTCGACAGGGATGGCAATGTCCTTTTTTCCGATGAAATATCAACGAAAAAACATAAGGAGGTTGAAACATTTATTGACGAACTATATTCCACATTATCTGTCCTCATCGAAAAATCCGGCGGCATCGGGCGTATCAAAGGCATTGGTGTGGGTGCCCCCAATGGCAATTATTACACCGGCACTATTGAGTATGCACCTAATCTTCCCTGGAAAGGGATAATTCCCCTGGCAAAGCTTATTGAAGCCAAATTTAAGTTGCCCGTCACGCTAACAAATGATGCAAATGCTGCGGCCATTGGCGAAATGATGTATGGCGCGGCTAAGGGAATGAAGGATTTCATCATGATCACGCTGGGTACCGGAGTGGGCAGCGGTATTGTCGCAAACGGCCACCTGATCTATGGTCACGACGGATTTGCCGGTGAACTCGGTCACACGATCATCATTCCCGATGGCCGGATGCATCCAGGTACCGGGAAAAAAGGTTCGCTCGAAAGTTATGCATCGGCCACAGGCGTTTGCAGCACAGCAATCGAACTGATGGAAAAAACGGATACGCCCAGCAAGCTCAGGGATATCCCGAAAAATGAACTCGACTCGAAAAAAGTATATGAGGCCGCTATCCAGGGTGATGAGCTGGCACGTTATATTTACGATTTTACCGGCAGGATACTTGGGCTGGCCCTGGCCAATGCCGTCATGTTTTCAAGCCCTGAAGCCATAATCCTTTTTGGCGGTCTTACAAAAGCCGGCGACCTGTTGCTGAAGCCAACCAAGGAACACATGGAAGAAAACCTGATCCAGGTTTTCCAAAACAAAGTAAAGATCCTAATCAGTCACCTGAGAGAGTCTGATGCTGCTATCCTTGGCGCCAGCGCACTGGTGTGGGAGGAAAAATGATCCAAAGAGATTTTAAAATAGAAAAAGCCCGGACTAACCGGGCTTCCCTAAGCTATTTTATAGAATTGGACTCTTTAGTTTCATAAAGGATTATATATTCAGCCAGCTGCCCGTTTGCCTATGAGGCAAACCCCTGGAAAATAGAAATCACAGTTATTGGCTTTTTCACCTTTTCACGGTCTCGCCGCTAATCTGCTTCACTACTGTCGTATTGCTTTTATCAGCTTTGGAGTAGGAAGCCAGCGTAACAGCGGTTACTGTGGTAAAGAAAACCACCGAAACCAGTGACGCGAAAACCAGCGCTATTGGATAACCGAGCCTTTTCATGGATGAATTTTTGGTAAAACACGAAAAATTATGCCAAAACGCCAGTTTGGGAAGCTTTTCTACAAAACTTTCACTAAAATGTGGAAGGAATTAAGGGTATACCCTTACCCCGGGCTTAAAAATATCAGTTGGTGAGTTTTTGACGCTCCCATTCCTGTCTGCCAAGTCCGGGAAAAACATGTCGTTCACTGTGATAGGATGAACGTACGAGTGGGCCGCTCTCGACATAATCGATACCCAGGGAATAGCCAATGTCGCGGTATTCGGCAAACTCGTCGGGGTGAACAAAGCGATGGACGGGTAAGTGCTTTTGTGTAGGCTGCAGGTATTGGCCTATCGTAATTACATCGCAGCCGTTATCCCGCAGGTCTTTTATGGTTTGGATCACTTCTTCTTTCTTTTCACCTAATCCAAGCATGATCCCGCTTTTTGTTCTCCTCCCACCCTCTTTGAGTATCCGGATCACTTCCATGCTGCGCCAATATTTTGCCTGGATCCTTACCTGGCGGGTGAGCCGTTCTACGGTTTCAATATTATGTGAAACCACCTCGGGAGCCGCTTCGATGATGCGTTCGACATCTTCTTTTTTACCTTTGAAGTCGGGTATCAGTGTTTCCAGGGTCGTGTCAGGGTTCAGGCTTTTCACCGCCCTGATCGTGTTTTGCCAGATGATGGAACCGCCATCTTTCAACTCATCACGATCAACCGATGTAATGACCGCGTGCTTTACTTTCATCAGGTAAATGGCCTCAGCCACACGCTGTGGTTCGTCCCAATCAACAGGCTCTGGTCGTCCGGTAGCAACGGCACAGAAGCCGCAGCTCCGCGTGCACACATTACCAAGGATCATAAAAGTAGCTGTTCCTGCACCCCAGCATTCGCCCATATTGGGGCAGTTGCCACTTTCGCAGATCGTATGAAGTTTGTGGGTATCAACAAGGTTGCGAACGTTCTTGTAGCTTTCGCCGATTGGCAGTTTAACGCGTAGCCAGTCGGGTTTTTTTATCCTGGTCGTTTTTTCGTCAATAGAGGGAACCACGGGTAACTCAGTCATAATGCAAAAATACGTGGAAAGCGGAAGAATATACATGAAGGCTACTTTCGCCGGCCAAACAGGAAGGCGATATAACCCTGGAAAAACAGGCGTTTATCTTTCTGCAGCGCCATGATTGGGATCTTTGATGCATATGCTTCTACGGACATACCTATTTCGAGGGCCTGAACAGATTCGTTATAACGGCCAAAGTCAAATCGCATCCCTGCCTTTACAAATGCGCCGGGTTTTACTTTCAGTTCACCCCAGCCCTTGCCAAAACCGCCGCCGGAGATGATCGCGCTTTGATCGAGGAAAAGGGCACTATCCTCAACTGAGTATTTGATACTCTTTTCGCCTTCGATCGGGTGGTCGACATTCAGGTAATAAGGGCGCAATAAGCCTACCGATAAACCGGCGTAGTACAACCCCGTTACGGCAACACCATTTTTATTTCCTTTCTGACCCAAAATATACTGTTGTCCGAAACCAAGGGTGATAGGATAAAAATTATTGATCTTACCATACACATAAGGATTTCCAAATATAAAACTGCCACCCAGTAATTTTTCTTCTTTATTATTTTTTATCTCGGTGAAATCGATGCGGTAAAGATTGGTTTTGCGGTTTGATTTCATCTTCCCCAATTCATAAAACGCGCCGTAACCATTAGTGCGGAGTTGTATACCAAAAACGCTTTGTTTATTATAAATGAGGATACCTTCCTCAGCCTGTCGGGCCAGTTCATTTATTTTTTGCCGCTTGGCTTCTTTCCTTTCCTTTCTTTCGTCACGATTGGTTTGCCCAAATGCGGTAGTTACAAGAGCTATGGTGATGATGATCAGGCTTAGTTTCTTCACAAATCGTCTGTTTGATGATTGATAGTAACGTAAATTTAGGCCAAAAATTGAAACTACCCCCATTGTAGTTTGTAATACATTGCTAAGAATCGCAGGGCGGATGGGAGTAGTTGCCCGCCGGACAGCGCCGCCCCGGCAAGTCTTATCTGTAGTGCAGAAACAGTTTATCATTTCAATTTACCAGTGGCAGTTCATCCAGCAGTTTAGGCAGTTGATGCTTATAGTCTTTTGATAATCTTTCGTTAGTTCCAAAATTTGCATTTTGAAGGATAATGGATAGATATGAATGTCTTGGTAATTGAATATGAAAAATCGAGGGTGCAACAGATAAAGGACCTGTTCCTGCAGATCGACGAGTCCATCCAGGTGGTGGGTGTCACGGACAATTTTCTTACAACAGCTGAATGGCTGAAAAATAATAGGGCTCCCGATCTTTTCCTGGCAAATACAAATATTATTGCCGGTATAAATACGGGTTCGGATATCAAAACGATAGTGACCATCTCTACGCTTTCCGGTGATTATCGTTTTACCGCTTTCCGGTACAAAACCATGAAACAGATACTGGCCAACATTCCGGATACGGAAGAGCGCCTGTTGCATCTGACACCCGGCGGTGCCGAACCCGACAGGTATACTACCGCCGGCCCATTCAAAGAAAGATTTTTGGTGAAACAGGGCCAAAAATTACTCTCCATCCCGGTAGGCCAGGTAGCTTATTTTTTTTCACAGGAGCGGTTTATCTTTTTAAAAACCTTCGACAATCAAAAATACCTTGTCGAATATAGGATTGAGCAGTTGGAAAATCTTTTATCCCCTGCTGCATTTTACCGTGTCAATAGGTCTTGTATCATTTCACTGGCGACAGTAAAAGAGATCCATTCATATTTTGGCAATCGCCTCAAACTTTATCTTTCTCCTGCGATGGAAAAAGATGTGATCGTTAGTCGAAAACGGGTGAGTGATTTTAAGGCATGGCTGGGGAAATGAGTCGGTAGTCGGGATTCGGAAGTAAGTTAGTAGTTCGTAGTCAGTAGTTCGTAGTCAGTAGTTCGTAGACGTACTGATTTCGCGACAAATCCGGTTTTCAATCAACGCTTTTAAATCACACTAAGACAATTTGTAGTTAAGGACCTAGCCTTCTCTCCTTGGGAGAGGGGATTGGGGGTGAGGCCTGGGCTAGTCGGTAGTCGTTAGTCAGGAGTAATTGATGACATTCATGCATTTTTTCCGGCAGTTCATGCAGTGTTTTTGGTAATTAAGTTAAAACTGGTTGCGAACAAATTTTATCCAGGGTAGCTTGGGATAAAAGTCACCCTATGTTTAACACCAGTCTATTCCTGCTATTATTTGCATTTTCTTTCCCCCGCGGATTTTCACAATGCCTCACCCCGCTTCCCCCACCCGCCTGCTCCGGCACCGAGTCGTTGCTTGTAGATAATGAAACACTTACTGCGGGAACCACTAAATGGTATTATGGTGCCACAACAACCATGAACAGCCTTACGCTCGACGGTGGAACCCTGGTGGTATGCGGCGATCTCACTATTGATAAATTCTATATGAATAGCGGCTCGATATATGTCAGGCCCGGTGCCCGCTTTGTGATAAGTTCGGGTATTGGTGCCGGCCTCATCCTTCGCGGTGATTCTTATATCTTCAACTATGGCGTTCTCGAAATTCAGCGAAACCTGTCCTTCGATCCAGGTGCTACGGCCGATAAGCCATCTGTTTTGATAAACGCGTCCACTACGGCGATCCTCAAAATGTCCAACCAGTACTTTGTAATTAACGATCCCTATTCATATTTCGTAAATCATGGCAAAGCAGAATTCTGGGGTATTATCACCGACCCCAATTCTTCCGCAGGAGCTTTATGCTTTGGAGATGGAAGTTTTACCCGCATGGCAGTATTGATCAATAAAGTAGCCGACACATACAGTGTGCCCAGTGGCAGGTCATGTTTAAATGTTTTTTCTTTTAGCCAGTTCAGCAACCGGCTCACCAGTGATCCAAACCTGTTTGTATGTCTTTCCGGAACACATACCTCTGTCTCGGGCTGTGGAGGATGCCCCGCCAATAACTGGGGATCAGCGCAGGTGTTCACAGATTGTGCAGGATGTGATGCGTTAGCAGTGCTGGGCACATCTGTCAGTTCGTTTGAAGTCTCGGCAAAGAAAGGCTTTCACGAATTGCGATGGGTAGTCAGCAATCCCGCCCCGGGCGGAATCTGCCGTGTCTACCGTTCGAACAGCCATACAGATTTTCAACTCATCGACAGCATACCAGTCCGCGATGCCCAGGCCGGCTTTTACACTTCGACAGATTTTCAACCACAACCCGGAAACAATTATTATATGATCAACTATAGCGATCCCAGGGGAACATCTTACAATAGCAAGACGATTCGACTCTTTACAGAAAGTGCAGATGGATTTACAGTATATCCCAGTCCTTTTACAAATGATTTTACAATAAAATATTCCAACACAATACGCCAGGTTATTCTGACCGATTTCACCGGGAGGAATATTCCGATCACCTATTCCTTCAATGTGCTTTCAGGAACGGTGGACGTTTCGGTGACCAGTGCGATTCAACCCGGCATTTATATCGTTCATATCCGCACCGACAAAAATGTAATGGCGAAAACGATTTTTAAAGAGTAGATCAGGACTCCGGATGCTTGAGGATCGCGTTACCTATGGCACAGTCCAGGCATCGTTTTTTCTCACAGAATTCGTTGCGCAACTCGATCAATGCCTGGGAATCCCGGGCATTTTTGTTTTCAACCTGCAATGCTTTGAATCCATCCGTAATGCTATTCCTTTCCGGTTTTACATGCTCCAGGCAGTCCAGCGCCTTTTCTTTAAACCTGTTGTCTTTATGATAAGTCCCATAGGCAAACAACAGCGGCGCTACAGAATTAATAATGATATTGTCAGTCATCGAGTCGCCGATCGTCTTTTTTTTGAAACCCGAGAGTTCATCGAGTTGATAATGGTAATGCCAGTAATCATTTGCAGTAATCTCAAAAAAACTGCGGATATCAGTCACAGACCGTGCTTCTTTGATCCTGGAAAAAAGATGTGTCGACTGGTGGATCAGGATCGCCAGTTCAGCCAGGCGAATGGCGGGGAAATTGCCTGGACGCATACGGAGCAGGTGAATGGGCATAAGAATCGGTTTCAGGTTGTATTTTGTTAGCAGGAACCGGTATTCCTGTTGCAGCATTATAGGATATTTTTCAGTAAAAGCCTGTTCCAGCAAACCAGCCTGTCCCAGGAGCAAAGCTTCTACCTGGTGGACCTGTCCTTTATGCCTGGCCAATAAATTCAGTGGCAGGGAACGGGCGATGGCTTCAAAGGCCTCGGCATTTACTTTCATTCCAAAATTTCGTGCGATCATCCACCAGCAGGTTTCTTCCCAATGAAAATTATTCTGATACAGGAGCTCTTCCACCAAAGCCGCTTTTCGCATAAGGCGGGTGGCCAGCAGGGTTTCTTTCCAGCCTTCCCAAACAATATCTTTTACGAGCGGAATACTCTTTTCACATGGGATAAATGAGTTGGATTGCATCAGGTCATCGTACCGGTGTAATAAGATTTTCGGTATTCTCGATCCTAGTTCCAGCACGGGAATATTCAGTAGCGACGCAGTTGTCGTCTTTTCCTGTGATCTTTCATTGAGCGGCATATCATCTTCCCACACAACATGAAGGATCACATTATTGTAATTAGGATCATGTTGGTGTTTATGCCTGTTCCAGTCGGAAGTTTTTAGATGCAACTCGATGGTACCTGCCCAGGTGGTTGAATCCAGGTTAATCCTTGCGTTGCTGAAATCAGGCCCCTGGTTGCTGTTGTACTGACCGGGATTCTGAATAATCAGCCGCTCGCCATTTTGCGTCAGCAATTCACTCTTGTTGTAATATTGGAACTGCCAGATGAACTGCAATAATTTTTCAGAGATTGACAAGACCGCGTTTTGCGATCAAGGTACAAAGCAGCCGTAAGCGTAGCAACGTGATTTCAACCGAAATCAAAGGTGATTTAACGCCTGTACAACGCGGCTTACCGGCAAACCCATTACGTTGTAAAAATCGCCTGCCACCGATTTGATTCCTACAACACCAATCCATTCCTGGATCGCATAGGCGCCTGCTTTATCATAAGGTTTATACTTGTCTACATAAAATTCAATCTGGCTTTTGTCCAATTCGTGAAACTGCACATCAGTAGTATCTGCGAATGCGATTTCTTTATCACCATTAATAATAACCACGCCGGTGATGACCTCGTGTTGTTGGCCCGACAATGAGCTGAGTATTTCTATCGCTTCTTCCCTGCTTGTCGGCTTGCCGATCAGGCGGCCATTCAATACAACAATCGTATCAGCGGCGAGGATCGGGGTATTATCCTTTGCGTCGGGTTTTACTGCCAGCGCTTTTTGCCTCGCTATATAGATCGCCGCTTCGGAGGAAGAAAGATTTTCCGGGAATGTTTCAGGGGTTTCTTTCACCAATACTTCGAAAGGTATCTCTGCCCATTCCAGCAACTGCTTCCTGCGGGGTGACTGTGATGCAAGCACAATTTTGTTCATAGATAAAAATAAAAAAAGGTCATAGAAACTATACCGGTGAGCATGGTCAGCTTAAGCAGTGTACTGAGTTGGTGATAATCCTGCACGGTAACAGCCTTGAATAGTTTGCGAAAAATATATAACAAAGGAAGTATGATCAGCAGCACACAATATACCACAGCCCACCACCACTGAAATTGTAAAATATATACCTGGATCACGATAAGAATAGAGATCAGGATGATCAGCCAGACCGCGATATAAACCTTGGCCGCGTTCACTCCCCAAACGATCGGCATCGTTCTACACCCATAGCGTTCGTCGCCAGGCATGTCCTCTACATCTTTTACCGCTTCCCTGATCAGTGAAATGATAAAAGCAAAACCTGCATACAGGAAAGCAAACCGGAAGAACTTTGGCTGGCCGGGATGCGCGGCAGCAAAGGCGTCTGTGAAAGAAACCTTGGACAGGAAGATCAACAATATGGTCCAGGCGGTCAGTAGCGAGATCGCTATATTCCCGATCAGCAGTTTTCTTTTGAAGGTGGTGGAATAAAACCACAATAGGAATACGCAAAAAATGTTCGCCAACACCAGGTACCATTTTTCCCTGACAGGCAATGCCAGCGCGGTCAACAATACTCCGAAGGCACTTAAGATCAGGTGCCAGGCAATGGCCCAACGGCGATTGATGACTTTGTCAACCACCATTTTTTCAGGTTTATTAACTTCATCGATATTAATATCGAAGTAATCGTTGATGATATAGCCGGCTCCTGCAATTAAAACGGATGCAACGAGTAAAAGAATAAAGTTCCATGTATCATCGGCAGGTATGTTATTCTCGTAAAGTGGATAGAAAATACACACCTGGAACAATACCTGTGTCAACGCAATGAATACGAGATTGGGCAGGCGTATCATTTTCAGGAATGCTGCGATCAATCTCATTTACTGTTTTTTTGGAAAGTTACAATAAGAATAATTTACCGGATGCCTACCTGCTGCTAGCGCGATGTTACATGTGTGCTGTGTTGCCAGTGATTATTTTGCTTCAACACTTTCTCTATCACATCCCGTACGCAACCCAGGCCACCATTATACCCTGACACGTATTTTGCTATCGCAATTATCTCGGGTACCGCGTCGGCGGGACAGGCTGGCAAACCTACCGCCGACATGACTTCGAGATCGGGTATATCATCGCCCATATACAATACCCTGTATGCGTCTAGTTTATTTGCCGAAATAAACTGCGTGACAAGCGCTTTCTTATCTTCCACTCCCATATGAACCTCAGTAATTCCTAGTTTATTCAACCGATCCACCACGGGCGAAGCGGCAGCACCTGAAACGGCGATTACCCGGTATCCTTTTTTTACCGCGAGCTGAAGGGCATAACCATCTTTTATATTCATCCGCCTCGCCTGCAGGCCATTTTCTAAAACCAATACAGTACCATCGGTAAGTACGCCGTCAATATCAAAAATAAATGTGTTGATATTTTTAAATTGATCCATCTGCTGCCGGTTTAGGAACAGCAAATGTATTCCTTCACTTTGTTTGTTCAATACTTTCGGTAAGAAACCTGTACACCTTTTGCAAATGTGGATGGGTTTCCAGGATCTCGAGATGTTTCTGGATCGTCTCTTTATCGTTGCGGATGGCAGGACCCGTC
>JAEYVW010000463.1 GCA_023429365.1 Bacteroidota bacterium | reverse complement strand
CTCCAGGGTTCCAGTTTGGAAGGATAAAAAGCATCGGCCGAAGGTCTTACCTGAACGATCACGGCGTTCATGCCATTTTGCTTGTGCAGGTCCAGCTGACGGATAAACTCAGCCTTTTGTCCATAAGTGGTGTACACACCTTTCTGAGGCCAGTCGATATTATCGACCGTGGCGATCCAGACACCGCGAAACTCGTGCTGGGGCTGTGAAATGGCGGCATAGCAGCTAAATACGGTAAGAGTGGCCAGGAAAAAGACTTTCATTGATATTCGTTGCTTTTTGCCCTATTCCGCGAGCCTAGATTTTCAACACTGAAAACCCAGCGCCGCATCCACAGAGCAGGTTCTAATAGAACGGTAAAAATACTTGATTATTGGGTTAAGTAAAGCTTAAAATACAGGTTGCTGGGACGTTGTAAACGTAGAAACGAAAGGAATAAGTCGCTTGCGTGTATTATAATATTTAACGGGCGTTCACAAGGTGAAAAATCATTGCCCTGCACATCAACTAGGAACCCCTAAGTTTATCCAGCAACTCACTTAATGTTGTCGCTTCTTTTTCTGAGAGATTACCCACGATATTATCCAGCTCATCCTGGCGAAGGTCGAGCCGCTCGAGCATTTTCTTTCCTTTTTCGGTGATCAGCACATCCACCAGTCGCCGGTCTGTTTTGCAGATCGCTTTTTTAACCAGCCCCTTGGCGATCAGCCTATCGACGATCCGGCTGGTATCACTCATTTTATCAAGCATCCTTTCACGGATCTGCAGGGTGGATAAAGGTTGGGGGTGACTACCACGAAGTATGCGCAGAATATTAAATTGCTGTGGTGTGATATCCTCGGTCGCGAACAGTTCTTTGATCCGCTCCATCACCCAACCATAGGTATACATCAGGTTGAGACCAGCTTTCTGGTGCACATTCCTGAATTTGCTTTGGTGTATGTCCTGGTCAATGCCCATAGAATAGATTTAAAAATATAAAGATTTATGCTAACACTTCTTATTGCCCTATCTGAAACAATTTTCTTTGGTTACAAAGTTAATGTTTAAACATCAATTTAATCGTTTTTCTTTCTCAGCTCGCCACTGAGCTTGAAGATGGTAAAAAGATGGTGTGCCTCATGCAAAAGGAAAAAATTAAGCCATAGTGTAAGATTCATTTTTCCATAACGAGGATGGGTGGCTGTTTTCAAAAAATCCTCGTCCTTAAATGATAGAATTCCTGAAGCCAGTTCTTTCCGGGTGCTTAGCAGGTCCTGTATCACTTCGCGGCTGGAACGACCGAGGTTATCATGAAATAATGGATCCGTCTCCGCGGTATATACCGGGAATACGGGATTGTCTTCCGATAATAGTCTTTTCACACGATCAATAAAAGTGTGCTGGTATGTCTGCAGGTGAACGATATTTTCAAAGATCGACCACTTACCGGGAATGATTTGCAACCGGATCTCTTCATCCGATAAACCTTCGATGATATCAAGCAGTGATTTATGCTGGTATTCCAGCCGGGTAGTGACGGATGATGGAATTGGCATATAATCGGGTTTAATGATTGCTGATCCGGTCTCAGGCATCGTTCCAGACCCGTGTACCTTCAGAACAATTCGCACAGATATCTATGTTCTTCCTCCCCTTCAATATCTGTGTTCTGAACCGGGTATATTCACCATTTTTCCAAATCTCTTTAAACGATTTTTCCCGCAGGTTGCCCATCCTGTGTCGCGCATCCTTGTCAAAGCAGCAGGGCGCCACAATCCCGTCCCAGGTAATCACAGGATCATGCCAAAGTCGCCAGCAATGGTTGGATAATTTTCCCTTAAAGACCGTTCCGTTCTCTGTTTTGCGGTAGCGACTGTATTTATCGATCGTGGGAATAAGATTATTCGGATCGTTCTCATAGTCATAAACCTGCGCGGTCTTAAACCATACATCATCCACACCGATCTCTTTGGCCAGCTTTTTAACTTCTTCCACCTGGTGTTGGTTGTGTTTGACAACGAGGAACTGGAAAACAACAAAAGGCGTTTTACTTTTCAGTTCCTTTTTCCATTTCACAATATTCTTTGCACCCTCGATCACTTTGTTCAGTTGCCCGCCTACCCTGTATTGCTGGTATGTCTCCTGCGTGGTACCGTCAATGGAAATGATCAGTCGGTCGAGACCACTCTCGATAGTTCGTTTTGAATTGGAATCATTGAGATAATGTGCATTGGTGGAAGTAGCTGTGTAGATCCTCTTCGAAGATGCGTATGACACCATATCCAGGAAAGATGGATTGAGATAGGGTTCTCCCTGGAAATAAAATACCAGGTAAAGAAGTTCCTTATGAAGCTGATCGATCGTTTCCTTAAAAAAATCTTTTTGAAGCATGCCGGTCGGCCTTGTAAAAGCCCTGAGACCACTTGGACATTCGGGGCAACGAAGGTTGCAGGAAGTGGTGGGCTCCATGGAAATGGAAATAGGATAGCCCCACTGTATCGGTTTACCGGTCCATTTGCTGAGGTAAAAGCTGCTAAGAACTTTCACGCCATTCCATGCTCTTCGAAAGCTTAACCTGGATAGCAGGTTGAATGTATCGTGACGATTGAATCGTGGCATGATTGACAAAGGTAGGCTAAAACAAGAAGCCCGACATGCTTGAGCCGGGCCTTTGCTATCATCCTTCCTTGTCTGTGTCCAATCAGCCGTTTAATATTTTGGAACCGGCGAGATAAGATTTTGATGGGTAATAAATAAAAAGGCAGGAGCCGTCTTTGATGGTGTTGATGATATCCCTGCTTTCCTCCCTGGGAACCGCAGGACATCCATAGCTGCGACCCATAAAACTATTTCGTTCCAGCCATTTGTCGCCAATATAATCTGCGCCATGTATTACAATCGCCCGCGGACCCGCCTTATCATTATATCCTGCCTCAAGTCCTT
>JAEYVW010000415.1 GCA_023429365.1 Bacteroidota bacterium | reverse complement strand
GCCAGCTTTTGCGCCTGCAGGTTGGCCAGCTCCGCCTTTTTGATATTTGTGATATCATGCAGGATGCCATGTATCAAAAGCTCATCGGCTTCCTCTTTGGGAAAAGAAAGCGAGAGCAGGCATGATTTCGCTTCACCTGCGGGGTTCTCAATTTCCACGGGCAGGTCAGCCACATCTTCTCCTTTCTGGAAAAGTTCATTGACCGTGTTTTTTTGCGCCCCTTCTTTTATAAAATCAAAAAGGCTGCGGTTCAGCAGCTGTTCTTTTTCTAACTGGAAAAGTTTTGTGGACGCCCGGTTCACTTCCGTCAACTGCAGGTTGGTATCGGTTATGAATACGGCATCCTTCGACGTCTCGAAAAGGTTCCGATACCTGTTTTCCTGGGATTTCAGTTCTTTCAGGTCAGCTGCATGTTCGAGTGAATACCTGATACAACGCTCCAACTTTTCGGTCGTCAGTTCTGATTTGACCAGGTAGTCGGTAGCCCCATATTTCATGGCTTTGATGTCGATATCCTTATTGCCCTTCCCGGTAAGCAGAACAACGGGGTCATAAAAACCCGCGCGATTGACTTCCTGCAAAAGTTCCAGCCCTGTATGACTGCCCAGCCGATAGTCAACAAAATAAATATCGTAGTCCCGGGCATTGATCTTTTGCAATCCGTCCTGGTAATTATTGTACCAGTCAATGTGGAAATTACTTCCTTCTATGGCCTGGATATAATCGCTGATGATAAAAAAATCCTCTTCATCATCATCTATGATTGCAACCCTGATGTCTTTGGCATTCAGCATTAAACTAGCGGCTTTGAGGTAAAATTAATGTAAATGTGGCGCCATAACCCCGGTTCGGTTCACCATATATGATGCCACCATGATTATCGACGATCTTTTTACCTATTGCAAGTCCCATGCCTGCGCCGGGATACTCCGATTTACCATGCAGGCGGACAAAGGGTTTAAAAATTCTTTCAACAAATTCCGGGTCAAATCCTATCCCCTCATCGCGTATGCTGATCCGGGCGTATTCACGCTTCGGGTCCAGGTTGTAATCCGTCTTTTCCCCGGCTGACAGTGAAGTGCTGCTAACGGTTATTTGTATGTTTTCTTCCTTTCGGGAAAACACGACAGCATTGGTCAACAATTGTCTAAACAATTCCTGCAACTGTTGTTGATCACCCAATAGCACGGGCAGATCGGTACAGTCGAAGTTTATGTTTTTATCTGGGTTCTTTTGTTGCAGTTCCTTCAGCACTTTCGACAATATCACTGCTGTATCACAGGTCATGTATTGCAGTGTAGCAGTGCCAAATGCAGACCAGGTCGACAGTTTGTCGATCAGTGTGCGCATTTCTGAAATATTGTTTTGCATGCGCTGGTAGTAGGTCTGCAGATCTTCAGAGTTGTTTTTTTGTATAAGCCTGTCGAGTAAAAGAGACAGTTTCCTAAGCGGGGCGTCCAGGTCATGTGATGCGATATCGATAAATTCGGCATAATCTTTCCGATAATTCTCCTGGTTTTTTCCCTCGTCAGGGCGATATGTATTCTGTACATATTTTTTTACAGCGAATAATACCGACGATAAAGACGTGTTGAGTGCCGGTGCCGCGCGCATCGCATCAAACCGGAAAAGAACAGGATCTTTACCAGCCCCGGATGCGAGGAACGAAAACTGCGCTGTTTCATTTTCTGACAGCTCGAGGCATTTTTGCCATTTTTTTACCAGATCTTGTGTTTGTCCCGGCGTGGAAGATTGCAACGGATCAGGAGTTTGAAATGGAAATGATTTTTGCCAGTCGACACTGGACTCAAAAAAAGTTTCTATTGGAGAACTGGCAAATAAAACTTCCCTGCTTGAAGGGTCAAAGATAAAAAACAGGTGTGAGTAAAAATGTGGGTTTTGATTTAATATCGACTCAATACTCATACGCGTTATTTATAAAACTTCAACTAATGCTAAAGTTAAAAGTTTTAATGATTGATGATGAGATCGACTACTGTAAAATAATGGAGAGTTATTTTAAGCGGAAGAACTATGAGGTCGATCTTGCCTACAATCTCACCGATGGATTGCAACGGATCGACGATAATAAACCAGATATTTTATTTCTGGACAATAATTTGCCCGACGGGAAAGGATGGTCACATGTGGAATCCATAGTGGAAAAAAATCCACACCTCAAAATTTACCTGGTAAGTGCCTATCATCAAAAAGGTGATTTTTTCTATGAGTCATCTAATGTCACGATCTGGGAAAAACCGCTAACGATGAGTCTGCTCAACGAACATTTTCAGACCCTTCAGGTCGAGCAATAGCTGAGAAGGTGCCTTGCAACAGATTCCAGTTCACCAACGCTCGATGGCTTGATCACATACTCCTGCGCCCCCGAGTCAAGGCAAAGATTTTTATAATGCTCTGAGCCAGATGTGCTCCAGATGATTTTCGGTATAGATTCATACCGTTGGTTGCGTTTCAGTTCCTTCAATATTTCAGCACCGTTAAGTTCGGGCATATTGTAGTCCAGCACGATCAGCCCTGGTAATTCTTCGTCGGGTATTTTTTCTATCGAAGCCAGGAGTTTTTTGCCGCTATTATAAAACAGTAGCGAAAGATTGGGATCGAGTGCGAAAAAGATTTCTTTTAGAAACTCTTCTTCATCCGGATCGTCTTCTCCAAACAGAATTTGTTTGGCCGGAGTGACTGGGCGATTGGATTGGATTGCAGGGTTTAGTGGCACAGTTTTGCGTGTAGTGTTTGGTTTACTGAAGGTAAGAAAATATTCATCTTACCGTTTTTTCCTGCATTTTTTTTTGAATAGAAATTTTAAAATTAAACAGCCACCTTCAACCATTCATTCCTCTACTCTTAATAAGTCCAATGAAAAAAAAATCTAATTCCACTACCCGTGCCACCGGTACTGCCGAAATGCCCACTCCAAGGAAATCGCCAGCAAAAAAAAATGATAAAACAAACGGGAAATCCCATACCGGCGAAAGTATAAGCCTGGTAAAATCAACAACGGATTTTACGGACCACCTGGATAGCCGCGAACTATTAAAAGTTCTTACCGAAGTAAGAAGCGGTAATTTCTCGGTGCGTATGCCGATCGATAAGATCGGGGTCAGCGGTAAGATCTGCGATGTATTAAATGAAATTATCTCCCTCAACGAAAACCTGGTAGAAGAACTTAACGAGGCACGAAATACGATTGGAAAAAAAGGACACCTGAATCACCGGGTAAGTTTGCCCCGCTACGCCAAAGGATCATGGTCTTCAAGCGTGGAAGCAATCAATAGCCTGATCTCTGATCTCGTTCACCCCACCATTGAGATCGCCCACGTGATCAGCTCCGTGGCAAAAGGTAACCTGTCGCAGGAAATGCCGCTTCGTATCGGAGATCACGTTCTACAGGGCGAGTTTGCCAAAATCGCGGCGGAAGTAAATGACATGGTTAAACAGCTCAACCTGTTTTCCATGGAGGTAACCCGTGTGGCAAGGGAAGTGGGCAGTGAAGGTAAACTGGGTGGCCAGGCAAAAGTGAAAGGCGTAGCAGGTGTATGGAAAGATCTCACCGATTCGGTAAACCAGATGGCTGGTAACCTGACCGCACAGGTAAGAAATATCGCCGACGTGGCGATCGCGGTAGCCAA
>JAEYVW010000377.1 GCA_023429365.1 Bacteroidota bacterium | reverse complement strand
GAGCAATAGATGACTTAGTTGAAGATGGGAATTTGCTGGGACTGAAATAAGGAATGTTGGTTTTCAATTTCGTCCGTCCACTGATCTGTTCCTCCAGCGTTCCCAACCTGTCGGATATCACCACATGGGCTACTGACTGAAACAGGATCCTGTCTTCATTGGAAATCTGGTCGGCGGAACGGATAAAGATTCCGCCCAACTGATCCTTGGCATCAATGGTAATTCCAGGTGACACAAGACCCTGTATCTGGTTATGCAATAGTTGACGGTAACCACCATGATCCTCGTTCCAGATCACCAGGTCTACCAGCAATCCTTTCAGTCGCCAGTAAGCATGCGCCTGGATCAATTGTTTGACCAGTTCAATATTCGCTGAATCTTCTATTCGTAACAATACAATTGGCAGATCTCCCGAGATCGAATAACCCCATAAACCAGATTGTCCCCGATGATTTTTCATGATCATTGAAGGACTGGTTCGCAGCGATGGGTTAGCATAAATAATCGAACTGGCCAGGCGTGAATAAAGTTGTGCGTCGGATTCAACCGCGTTGATCTGACGTAGTATGACCTGCGCATGTGTCCAGGCCAGTTCCAGCACGCGGTTGATCAGGTGTCGATCCTGGTATTTTTCAATCAGGAAATTACAGGTTTCCCTGGTTTCGGCGATCCCGAAGATCATATCGATGGTTGCCGACTCATAAGGTTGTAATACAAACCGGTACTGGATGGAAACAACCGGGTCGAGTACTGATCCGTTGCTATTTGAAAGCGGTGAGGAACGATTAATTACCTGCGGCTCATGAATAGTATGTCCCCGGCCAATAAATTTATCACGGTCTGTCTCGTAAGTCACATGCTGTATTTCCGCGTCATGCACTTTCATCAGATGAAACATCCAGGGATTATTCTCGTGTGTCGACCTGGGTCTTCGTGTACAAATGATCGCGTTGCGTTGCTCGTTGAGTTCGGTTTGTACAAAGAGATTGCTGAAAGCGGGGTGTAGTTCGTCTGCAATGGGAGAGGTCAATACAACTTCAGCATAACTGGTGACTTCGATCGTACGTTTCTTACGCGAACGATTAACGATGTGAACACGGCGCAATTCAATATCATCCTCAGGGGATACCACGATCTCTGTATGCGTTTCGAGATAGAACTCACGGCGACGAAATTCCGCGCGGCCCTGTGAGAAAACTGCTTCGTAACTATCGCCTTCCTTGAGTGTAGGCTGGAAAGCGGTTGACCATGAGCTGTTGTTGTCAAGATCCCTGATATAGCAAAACGTACCCCAGTTATCGCGGGTACAATCCTCACGCCAGCGGTTAATCGCGAGATTTTTCCAACGGCTGTATCCACCGCCGGCATTGGTAACCATAACATGGTAACGTCCGTTCGACAACAATTGTACTTCGGGAATGGTCGTATTGGGCGTATTGAGTACACGAATAAAACCTTCTCCACCCGGCGTGATGCTGGTGTCGGCTTCATGCACACTGGGCGAATAAAAAGTTGTCACTCTCGGAATTCTTTCCTGTAGTAAAAGCAGGGCGGACTTCACTTCAATATCTGATTCAAACCGCTGTTGCATTGGCTGCTGATGCAGTAATTGACTGATCGCCAGAAAACTCATTCCCTGGTGATGCGCCATAAACGATTTCACAATTGCATAATTCTGTTTTCGCGAAAGTCGGGAAGGTGTATAGTCGATGGACTCATAGAATCCAAACCTTCCCTCAAAACCTTCGTCCCTCATCACCTGGAGATTGTCATACGCTTCTTTAGGATATACCATCAGGCTAAGAATGGTAGAGTACGGTGAGATGACCAGGTCTTCACCCAGGCCGCGTTTAAAGCCTAATCCTGGTACGCCGAACGGATGATATTGGTAGTTAAGGTTTGCGTCTACCATATTATAACCCGATTCTGAAATACCCCATGGTACGCCCCGCTTTCTCCCATATTCCATTTGTTTTTGTACCACCGCTTTACTGGTTTGATCCAGCAGGGTATTGCGATAAGTAGGCATCACCAGCAATGGCATCAGGTATTCAAACATGGAACCGCTCCATGAAAGCAGGATAGGTGTCGCACCGATATTGGTGAGTTGTCGTCCCAGGGCAAACCATGATTGTTGCGGTAATCGTCCCTGTGCGATCGCGACGAATGTTGTCAGCCTGGCCTCAGAAGCGAGCAGATCGTAATAGCTGTTATCACGGCGATGTTCCTCTGCGTTATAGCCAATAGTAAGCAGGTGCTGTGAACGATCATACAGGAACTCAAAATCGACATGGGATAGTTGGGCGCATTTCTGTACGATTTGTTCAATCGTCAGCATCATGGCTTTGGCACGACGACCCGACTCGGTAATGCCGGTGCGGTATTGCGTGAGCCAGTCATTTTCTTCTTCAGTATTATCGGGAGAATAGAGCTCACTTATTTTACTTAGCAGACTCCTTTCAATCCTTGACAACTGCCTGTAACTGGGAATGCCTGGCAGGGAAGGTACCAACTCTTTAAAACGCCCCGGCGGTTCATCCATCAATATCCATGGCAGGTATACCCCGATATCATTTTTGATACTCCTGATATGTGTGAAAATCTTTTGGATCCACCAGTCAGCATCTGTTTGCGGATCGATATCCAGGTTGACCAGGATCTGTGTGAGTTGCTGCTCCAACCCGTCGAGATAAGCTTTTATTTTATCTGTTGAACCGGCGTGCTCCCGATAATCTGCAACCAGTTGTTGTTGAAATTTCTTTAACGCAGGAATTTTTAGCTTTTCCTGCAGTATCCTGGTTTCATCGATCAGACCTTCAAACATTCTCTCAGAGATGATCCTGTCGTCGGGAACGGAGATCAATCCCTGTTTTAACGCTACCAGGTGACCAATAAAATTTCCATTGTCGACCGTTGAAATGTATTTTGGCTTTAGCGGCGTAAGTGACTGCGTATCGTACCAGTTATACAAATGCCCACGGTATTTTTCCATTCTTTCAACCGTACTGAGTGTATTGGTTGTTAATTCAACGAGCTCACCCGCTGTGATATATCCGAAATCATAAGCTGTTAAATTCGACAAAAGGGATAATCCAATATTTGTGGGTGACGTGCGATGTGCGATACGTTCCACAGGTTCTTCCTGGTAATTGTCGGGAGGCAGCCAGTTGTCTTCCCTCCCTACATAAGTTTCAAAAAATGCCCAGATCTTCCTGGCCAGACGACGCAGGTTGATCACCTGTTCATTACTTAGCTCTATTTTCTTGTCAACGACTGGTCTGCTGATAAACCAGGCAATAAACGGTGAAGCTGCCCAGGTAATGAGAATAGGAAATACCTTAGCCATGGTGATCGGCGAATACACCGCCAGGAAAATAAATACCACAGACGCGACAAACGGCGAGATCCACATAGCCTGGTAAGCGCCGGGAACCGTTTTTTTCCCCGTTATGGCACTATGAAAAGGTTGCCACTGCAAAAGGTTTCTCCTCGAAAGATAAACCCGCCACAGGGTTAGTATGATCGCTTCCAGGTTGACATACACCTCGTAGGGCAGAAAAATAAAATTGAACAATTGCTGGAAGGTATTGTCTTTTAAAGATCGGCTTGTATATACCAGGTGCTGGGTAAAATATTCACCGGGAGGCTTTCTAAAAAGCGACCAGATAAAACTCACGATCACCGGAAGGAATACGATCGCAAGCACGGTCGATGTCCAGAAAAAATGCATTTCGGAAATCATCCAGCCAAATAATAATAAGGCCAGCAATGCAACCGGAACCAGGCTTCGACGCAGGTTGTCGAATATCTTCCACTTCGATAGTTTCGAGAGCGGGTTAATATGCCAGCGTTTCTGATAACCTGGAACAAAAGGGAATATCCATGCTGCAATTTGCCAGTCACCCCTGATCCATCGATGACGCCGGCTCATATCAGTGAAATAAGAGGAGGGATATTCCTCGTACAACTGAACATCGGTCACGAGTCCTGAACGGGCATACGAGCCTTCCAGCAAATCATGACTCAGGATACGATTAAGCGGGAACCTGTTCTTAAGTGTTTTTTCAAACACCTGTACATCATAAATACCCTTACCAATAAAAGAACCCTCGTTGAACAGGTCCTGGTACACATCGGATGTAGCTTTTGTATAAGGATCGGTACCGGGTTCATTGCCGTGAATGCGTGAATAAAAAGAACTCCCGTCCAGTGGCAGACTGTTGGAAACCCGTGGCTGAAGAATGGTATAACCATCGATAACGCGTTTCTTTTTTTCAGAGTAGATCGGCTGATTGAGCGGATGGGCCATAGCGGCCACCATCAACCAGGCCGCATCGCGTGGTAGTTGCGTGTCTGTATCAAGGGTTATAACATATCTTACGCTTGTGTAAATTTTTTCATCTCCAACGATAACCGAAAAACGATCTCGGCCATCGCCGCGTATCAGTGAATTGAGGTCGCCGAGTTTGCCTCTTTTTCGTTCAAAGCCCATCCACAGTTTTTCCTTTGGATTCCATTCCCTGGGGCGATGAAAAAGAAAAAAAGTATCGTTGCCGGGCCGTTGATATTTTTTATTCAGCTCAATGATCCTTTCCTGCGCGGTTTGGATGATCAGCTCATCCTCCTCAAGATCTTTTTCACTGGCATCGCGGAAATCGGTCAGCAAAGCGAAAACAAGATTTGGATCGCGGTTAGCCAGGTATCGAACTTCTAATCCTTCCACCAAATCACTAACGGCGGCTCCATTTGTCAGCATTGTAGGCACAACTACCATAGTCCGGTATTCATCCGGGATGCCTTTTGAAAAATCCATCCGCGGCAAAACATCCGGTTTGGCGAGTATCGTTGTAAGCCAGTTTACTATGGCAACGCCAACCTGGCTGGTAGCCAGCAGTGATAAAAAAGAAAGCACGACCAGTTGCCAACTTCTGAAACCTTCCTTATAAATCTCAGATACCAGCACCCAGCTAAGTAATACCGTTATGATCACAATAGCACCGGCATAGATCAGGAAGGGAATACGACGAATGAGTCGGTTTGCCTGTTCCCGAAAAGACAAACGCGTTCCGGTTGCACGCTCAACTAACCTTAATCCTGCGCCTTGCAGGTAATAACCTACGTGTGTGGTACGGCGATCTGTATTCCTGGGATAGTTTTCACCGGCATATTGTACAGTGAGTTCAGCAACGGCCTGTTCCGAGTACTCGCTTTTCTTTGCGATTCTTTCAACTACATGACGGTAGTTATCGCGTGTATGAAAATCCATACTGGCATACACACCTGCAGGATCCCGTCGGAGCGTTTGTTCAACGATACTGGTTTTCTCAACAAATTCCCGCCAGTCGGTTGTACTCAAAAACCGGAGACTGCTTATGCTATTGCTGATCGAAACCTGGTCGGCAGCCTGCTTCTGGTTTTCCTGTTGAACCAGTTCGTTACTGGTGAGCCCGTGTTCGGATAATGTCTGCTCAAGCCAGCTCAGGGCCAGCACAAGAGAACTACCTTTTTCCTGCAACCTTCGGGTGAGTTCGGCTACAAAAGAACTGACCATCGGTGGTTTGGATCTTGCCATGTCAGCGATCACCAGCACCAGGCTTTTCGGATCTTTTTCCGCGATCTCGATCAGTTCATCGGCCCAGTAGGTGGCCAGCGATTTGTTAGTAAGATCAATCGAGATCTGGATCGAGAGACGGCGCAGGTTTTCCAGCAGGGCCAGGCGAAGCATGATAGGTACCGCCCATAACTCGCCAAGGTTGAGATAGTTTATTTTTTGGTAAGAATTAATGAACCCGGTAAGACTACTGAGATTTACATGACCATCGGAATGGGAAATAATTTCCACAGCTATATCATATAC
>JAEYVW010000112.1 GCA_023429365.1 Bacteroidota bacterium | reverse complement strand
CAATTAAAAACCAATCATCATGGCTTTACCTCGTGAGCCGCGGCAGAAAATGATCAACATGATGTATCTCGTTCTTACAGCCCTGCTGGCTTTGAACGTATCATCTGAGATCCTGAATGCCTTTAAGACGGTGAATAAAAGCTTGGAGAATACCAACTCTACGGTAGATAAATCTACTTCTACTATCATGGCTTCGTTGCAGCAAAAGACTACTGATCCTGCAACTGCTACTAAAGCGCAAATCTGGTATCCCAAAGCACAACAAATACAAAATCATAGTAAAACAATTTTCTCTTATATCCAGTCATTAAAAGACCAGATACTTCGTGAAGCTGGTGGCGATCCCAACAACGCGGATCAGAAATTCAAGGAAGACAACCTTGATATCGCTACCCGGATCATGATTGAGAAGAAAGAAGGTCCGAAGCTGCTGGCAGCGCTGGCCAAATTCAAGACTGATGTCCTGAATGTTGACCCGGAATTAAAGAAGGAGTTTGAAACATCCTTGCCGATCAGCCTGGATAAACCCAGCAGCAAGAACAAAGCTGGTAAAACATGGGAAGGTGCTTACTTCCACATGGTTCCTACCGTGGCAGCGTTGACAATTCTCAGCAAATTCCAAAACGATGTGAAGACTTCAGAGAACAGGCTGGTACAGGCCTGCCACAACAAAGTGGGTGAAGTAGCTGTACGTTTCGATACTTACGCCGCTATTGTTGGTCAAAGCTCAACTTACCTGATGCCAGGTCAGGAACTGGAGATCACTGCTGGTGTTGGTGCTTTCAGTACCGGTGCCAAACCAACTATCACTATCGGTGGTAAAGCAATGACCGTAGGTCCTGATGGAACAGTAAATACTAAATTAGCCGGTGGTGGTATTGGTGCTCATACAGTTCCTGTAGTGATTAATTATACTGACCAGGAAGGTAACCCCCAGGTGATCAAAAAAGACATCGAGTATAAAGTTGGCCAGGCCAACGCTTCGATCGCACTTGATAAAATGAATGTACTGTATATTGGTGTTGACAACCCTGTTACCATTGCTGCCAGTGGCGCAGGTGACGACAGGATCAAAGCCACTATCAGTAACGGTAGCCTTGTTCAGGCTGGCGGTAGCGGTAAATACATTGCCCGTGTCAACTCTGTAACTGATGATTGTAAGATCACTGTTACGGTTGATGGTAAAGTTGCTGGTGTATCACAGTTCAGGGTAAGGACTATCCCGAGACCCATCGCGGTTGTAGGTACTTACGAGAGTGGTGCCAACGTACCAGCCGGCGCATTCAAGGCACAGGCAGGTATCGGTGCGGGTGTTAAAGATTTTCCTTTTGAACTGCAGTACAAAGTGACCAGGTTTTCGATCAGCGCCGACACCGACGATGGTTATATCGACGATGCAAGTTGCACTGGCAATACCTGGAACGACCAGGCCAGAAGGATACTGAACAATTTAAAGCCGGGTAGAACCGTTATGATTGATGAGATCTATGCTACTGGCCCGGATGGAAGAAGCCAAAAGCTACCCTCATTAGTATATTATATTAAATAAAAATGACAACGATGAAAAGTATTGTTCTAAAAGCGGGGCTGTCGTTATTTTTTGCGGCGATAATTGCGGATAGTGTTCAGGCTCAGCGTGCGGGCAGAAGGAGGAATGCTCCTGCCAACCAGCCGCCGACGCAGCAACAACAGCAGAACAATAACAACACACAACCAACGAATTATAATCCTTACGGTAATATTCCGATCGTGGTTGACTCTTCAGGGATGAGCGACACAACTGTAAAAAAATCACTGCGTAATGATAACGCTTATGATAAAAGCAGTCTGAATGCCCGGACACCCCTGCCTTATGAACACCTGCGTGCCGATGACGCCCTTTTTGCAGAAAAAGTATGGCGCGAACTCGATCTCAGGGAAAAGCTGAACCAGCCTTTCCGGTATGCCGCTGAGGGAGATAATGGATCCGAGATATTTGTAAACATCCTGCTCAGGGCTGTGAACACGGGTGAGGTCACTGCGTTTGCAGACGACAGGTTCTCAACACCCAAAACGGTGGCTGAGATCCAACAGCAAACTGTCGGTTCGGCTGATACGGTTCCAGTTACCGATCCCAATGATATCAATAAGATCATTCAGTATCGTGTGACCAGGGCCAGCTTTGATCCGGGTAGTGTAACAAAGATCGCTCTAAAGGAGGAGTGGGTGTTTGACCGCGAAGCAAGCCGATATTTCTGCCGTATCCTGGGTGTGGCACCACTTCAAACCAAGTATTTCCCCAATGGCCAGGAAATGGGTAACACCGTTCTGTTCTGGGTTTATTACCCGGATCTGCGTCCCATCCTTACCAAATATGAAGTGTATAACCCCAAGAACATGGGTAATAGCCGGATGACCTGGGAAGAACTTTTCGAAAGCCGCATGTTCAGCAGCTATATAGTTAAGTCCACGCTCGAGAATGCTGCCAATCGTTCTATCAGGTCCTATATTAAGGACCCGATCCTGGCGCTGCTCGAAGGAGAGAACATCAAAGAAAAGCTCTTCAATTATGAGCAGGACCTTTGGTCGTACTAACATTTATTAGGCTCACATTCAGCGAGATATTGAAAAAGCCCCTTGAAACAGGGGCTTTTTTATTAGCAACATCTTAACAATTAATCACTTAAAAAAAATTAAAAAAATCCTATACCAGCTATAGGATAATAGAAAAATAGTTGTATTTTCGTTTCGGTTTTTCATAGGATATTGGATTTTAAAAACGGGGCTGGATTTCTATCCTGGCCCCATTTTTTTTATTCCTCTTTTTCTTCATCTGTTGTTTCTGGTCTAAAATAAGCAGCTACCAGCCGCGCTTTTACTTTCCCAATTTTTGTTTCAAGCTCTTCGACGCTTTTTTCACGGACGTTTTTCACTGATTTATATTCCTTTAGCAGTATATCTGCTGTCGCTTTACCAATACCTGGAATATCTTCAAGCTCGTTTTTGAACGTACCCTTGCTTCGTTTTTGGCGGTGAAAACTAATGCCGAACCTATGTACTTCATCTCTTATACTACGGATTAATCGGAGAGAAGGACTGTTGAAAGGCAGCTTCAACGATTCCTTGTCACCGGCAAAAAAAAGTTCTTCTTCATTCTTGGCCAGGCCTACCAGTGTTGTTTTACCCACGATGCCCAGCTCTTCCATGGCTGCAATAGCAGCGCTCAGCTGGCCCTTGCCTCCATCGATGATCACCAGTTGAGGAAAGGGCTGATCTTCTTCTACAAGCCGCTTATAGCGCCTGTAAACGGTTTCCTTCATGGAAGCAAAATCGTTAATGCCTTCTACGGTCTTAATATTAAAATGGCGGTAGTCCTTTTTACTGGGAACCCCATTTCTAAAGCAAACCATGGCCGATACCGGATAGCTTCCCTGGAAGTTTGAGTTATCAAAGCATTCGATATGTACCGGCAGGTCGGGAAGTTGCAGGTCAGTCTGTAATTGTTCCAGTACCTTGATCTGGTCCGTGTTTTTTGAAAGCTTAAGCCGCTCTTTATTCCTGAGTTCTTCAATAAAATACCCCGCATTTTTCTCCGAAAGTTCGAGCAGTTTTTTCTTATCCCCCCCTTTGGGGACAGTCAGCACAATATCGGCCTCTGGATAGTCGGGTGGAAAAGGAACCACGATCTCCGGGCTCTTGCTTTCAAATGTTGCGCGCAGTTGAGCGATGGTAAAACCCAGAATCTCCGCGGGTGTTTCGTCAAGATGTGTTTCAACACGTGTGGTATGCGTTTGAACGATAGTGCCGTTGCGGACCATCAGGTAATTCACAAATGCATAATCTTTTTCTTTTACCATCGAGAATACATCAATATCACCGGCTTTTGCATTGGCAACTACCGATCGGGCCTGGTAGTTTTCTAAATATTCAATCTTCTTTTTTGTGATCTCCGCTTTTTCAAATTTAAGGTTGGAGGCAAACCCTTTCATCTCTTCCCTGAAATGCCGGATCACCGGCGATAGATTTCCTTTTAAAAGATTCTTGAGTTGTCCAATGTTTTCCTGGTAATCCTCTGGTGACTGGTAGCCTTCACAGGGGCCTTTGCAATTGCCAAGATGGTACTCGAGACATACCTTGAACTTTTTTTGCCGTATATTCTTTTCAGTAAGATTGAGCGAACAGTTGCGAAGCGGTATTGTTTGCCGGGTAAATTCGATCAATTCCCTTACTTTTTTTACCGAGGTATACGGACCCAGGTATTCCGAGCCGTCATTGATTTTTTTTCGTGTCAGGAATACGCGGGGGAAAGGTTCGTTTTTGATGATAATAAAAGGATAGGTCTTATCATCCTTCAGGTTGATATTGAACAGTGGCTGAAATTCCTTGATCAGCGAATTCTCCAACAGGAAGGCATCCTGCTCGGAACTGACAATCGTGAATTCGATACGATCGATACGACGGACCAGTTCGTGGGTCTTGTAGCTACCGAGATTTTTTGTGAAATAAGAGTTGACTCTTTTGCGGATATTTTTCGCTTTGCCAACATATATCAGCTGGTTGCCGGAATCAAAATATTTATAAATGCCCGGTTGTTGCGGAAGGCCGGAGGCAATATTTGAAAATTCACTGGCTGTCATTCTTATTCATTCTCTCCCCAAATTACTTTTTCTGTACGTATTGTTTCGGGCTGGCCGGCCAATTGCTTTGTGGTGATCACCTGGAAACCCTGGTCCACTTTCCAAAGCATTCTTTTATGGACGGAACTGTCTTTGGTATCAACAGAAAGATTGATGATAATGTTTGTTATTTTATCCCCCGAAGGATCTGGTTTTATCAGGACTTCCTGTCTTTGAACCTGCTCCTTTTCGGGATTGAGTGGTGTATAGGTCAGCAATACCGAGTTGAGCGTTTCATCAAAGATCTTTTCCTCTTGGTAACGGTCCTTGTATTTCGGTTCGCTCAGGTCGGGAATAGTTAGAAAATCTGTCGCAATATCCCTGAACTTTTCGCGCGGCACATATATGGTATCGGCATCGAGGCTGTCGATGATGACATATTTCCGGATCGAATACAGCGAAGTATCTATATCGGCCACCTGGCTTTTTAAAAAGGAGAGTACGGGGAAAAAATCTTCTTTTTCTTCGGTTTGTTTTTGTTTGCACGAAACCGCCATTATAAACAGGCAGGCGGCAATTGATAATGATCTGAAATTCATTCATTTAAGGGAATTTTTAACCTCCCCGGGTCACAAAATTAATCGAAATCACGGTTTTGCGGTGAATTGGAAAAAACCACGCAGATTTATTACAGTACAAAAAAATATCCCGCCGCTCTTACGAACCGACGGGATATAGAAGGTGTAGAGGAAATATCATTATTCGTTTAAAGTCACACCGACTTTCACGCCAAAATCAAACAGGTTTTCTTTGACCGGGTACTTGTTGTGGAAGCTGGAAAGCATCTGGTACCTTACCTGTGGACCAACCTGCCATTTTGTTTTTCCTCGGGTATAATTTACAAAGGTTTCAAAACTTGTGTTCAGGTTCACGTGACGAATCAGGCGGGGTACTTCAGCGTAATTCTTATAGTCTGTTGAGATCAGGTAGGCCCTGTCTTTTATGATATAGGTGGGCTGCAAGGTGCCGGCCACACCAACATTGGTCTTCTTATTACCAAACAATTTCACTTCCGCTCCAAATGGTGCTGATACTGAGAAATAATAATTCTTCAGCCAGTCAGATTTATAACCGGTATAGTTACGGTAATAGGTCCAGGTCGAGATCGAACTATTACCGTTTCCACCATTGAGGTCAATGGTGGCTACTTCACCGTTGAAAGCGTAAGCCTTAATGTCGTATCGGTTGATGTTGAATTGTATTCCGCCGCGCAGGTTGATATTCCTGGTGATCGGGTAGCGGCCGGATAGTCCCAGTTGTAATCCCATATCCGGTTTATGTGTGACCGCGCTGTTTACATCATCGAGTGTAGCGAATGGATAGTTGAAGCCGGAAGGATTATCAGAAGTTTTATTTACACTAAGCTTGCGATAACTGATAGTGGGAGTAATAAATAGCTGCCAGCTTATTTTCTTTGCCGGGCGTTTGAACTCATAGCTATTGGTAACACTTTCGATGGTGAAAGGAGCATTATTATCAATAGCTGATTCACGAACCGCATCAGTATTTGTGAGTGTTGGTTCTGCAGGCGTACGGAAATCGTTGTCGAATGAGATATGGTTCAAAACAGGCAGCGTTAATTCATTACCGCGTATCACGTTTTCAGTACGACGATGTAGCATTGTGACAACATCGTTATATGCGTCCTGATCCAATGCTTTCACTTCGGCAGTTTCGACTGTAAGTGGTGTCAGGGGCCATTCCGCCATTGTTTTTCTCGGAAGAACCGGTTTTTTGGCAAACGGATTCAGAGATTCCATCACGGCTGTTGATTCTTCCGCTGTGATGCCTTCCTCGGTCAGCGCAGAGATATTATTGACTGGAATGATGGTTGATTTTTGTTTTGTACCAGGTTGTGTGGTCATAACCCAGGTAACGGCTGCGCCGGTGACCAGCAATAGCGAGGCCAGCCAGAATCCATACCATTTTCTCCGGGTATGCAGGGTATTGTTAATGCCCTTCCACACCTTATCGGATGGAAACATCCTGTATTGATCAGCATTCTGTTTTAGGAAATGCTCAAATTCCTTGTTTCTATAGTTGCTCTCCATAACCAGTTGTTATTTAGGGATACGGTCTACCGCTGACTTACAGCAACGAGCCAATCAATATCTTGTTTTGGTTTTTGAATGATCCTTTTCCTAATTAAAATATCTTCCAGCATCGCTTTTGCCCTCGTGTACTGACTTCTGCTTGTGCTCTCTTCGATGTCCAGCATATCCGCAATCTCACGGTGGCTGTATCCTTCAACTGCGTACAGGTTTAATACGGTCCGGTAACCAATCGGCAACATCCTGATACATTCCACCACCTGTTTGGCCTGGATAATGGCCGGCACAGTCTCCTCCCTCACCTGTATCCCTGTAGCATAAATTATGTCCACGCTTTCATTGAACTTTTTATTTTTCTTCAGGATATTGATACAGGTATGAACAATAATACGCCTTATCCAACCTTCAAAAGCACCCCGGTTTTCGAAAGTATGTATCTGCAGAAAAACCTTAATAAAGCCTTCCTGCAACATATCCTCCGCGTCTTCCCGGTTGTGGCCGTACCGGTAACAAACTGCCAGCATTTTAGAGCTATACCTGTTATATAGTTCCCGCTGGGCAGCTGGATTATTGTTTAAACAACCTTTTAAAATGGCTTCCTCGGTCATAATTGCCGTTTGGTTGTCTGTAATTTAGACAATTTTCCTATACAAAAGCTGCACAGGATGGTAAATTTTCAGGG
>JAEYVW010000065.1 GCA_023429365.1 Bacteroidota bacterium | reverse complement strand
CAAGGTCTTTTACGGTATAGGTTACCGGGCTGCTATTAGCGGTTGTTTGAAATTTTATGGAAACAGGGTTCTTGCGCCACTGGCGATAATCGATCAACCCTTCGATGGTTTCACCGTTTTGGGTGACTACCGAGCCGGGTTTATAATTAGATTGGGAGTAAGAATTGGTAAGGCAAAAGCTGGCAAGCGCCATGCAAAAAAATCGTAATGTTTTCACAAGCATACAGATTGGTTGCGTCCAAAACTATATCTCAAGGTTTAGATTTCCAATAGATTAGCTATATATAAAATCCAGTCTTCAGAAAGAAAGGGAGATCAGATCAGGCAATTGTCCATACTTCCTTGCCCCTCAGCAGTTTATCAAGGTCAGCAGGCTTGCTGGCGATCGCGTTTTCCAGCTGCATTTTCATCTGGTCTTCGTAACAGGGCCTGTCGTTTTGATAAAATACACCAAAAGGTCTTGGCAGGTGCCCTTCCATGTGCGGATCATCGAAGATGCGTACCAGTATCTGGGCCTTGTAAATATCTTTTTCATCATGAACCCAGAGATCATCAGGGCTGTGACCATTGTGCAGGTCAACAACCTTTGGCGTGAAACCGTCCAGCTTTATCCCTTTTTCACCTGCGGCGCCAAATACCAGCGGTTTGCCCTGTTCCAGGAACAGGGTTTCTTGTGGCTTACTGCTTTTTTCAGTGAATATTTCAAATGCGCCATCATTAAAGATGTTGCAGTTTTGATATATCTCGAGAAATGAAGAACCCTTATGTTGATGGGTTCTCAGCAACATCGCCTGCAGGTGTTTGGGATCTCGGTCCATTGTGCGGGCCACAAAACTTGCATCAGCGCCCATCGCGAGCGCCAGTGGATTGAATGGGTGATCGATACTACCAAAAGGAGTGGATTTGGTAACCTTGTTTTCTTCTGATGTGGGAGAATACTGGCCTTTTGTCAACCCATAGATCTGGTTGTTGAAAACAAGAAGATTGACATCAAAATTCCGGCGCAATAAATGAATGGTATGATTTCCACCAATACTAAGGCTATCTCCATCGCCGCTTACAATCCAAACACTCAGCTCGGGCCGGCTTGCTTTCAGGCCAGATGCAATAGCGGTGGCACGTCCATGAATGGAATGCATGCCATAAGTATTCATATAATAAGGGAAGCGGCTGCTGCAGCCAATTCCGGAAATGATTACGATATTCTCTTTCGGGATGCCAAGTGTAGGCATCACTTTTTGCACCTGAGCCAAAATAGAATAATCACCACAACCCGGGCACCAGCGCACTTCCTGGTCGGTGGCAAAATCTTTTGGTGTAAGAGCCGGGCCCGTCATCACATCACTCATAACGATAAAATATTGGAGCGTAAAATTAGTGAATATTGGCGTGCAATCCACGTTGGCAGCGACCGGCAGATAGCTATTTAGGGATTTGTTATCCAGATACCGGTGGTTTGTTAAAGTTCGCAATTGGAATTTGTACCTAACTTGCGCTCCAAAAATTGCATATATGGCTTCTTCCCAATATGATTTTGGTATGGTGGGCCTGGGCACCATGGGCCGCAACCTGTTACTCAATATTGCCGACCACGGGTATGCCGCCCTTGGCTTTGATAAAGATCCATCCAAAACCACGCTGCTGGAGGGTTCTGCCACAACGGGAACAAGCGTAAAGGGCGTGAATACCATAGAGGAGCTGGTCTCACAACTAAAATCCCCACGGAGAATAATGATCCTGGTACCAGCCGGACCTGCAGTTGATTCGGTGATCAGTGATTTGCTTCCCCTGCTGGATGAAGCTGATATTATTATTGACGGTGGCAATTCTCATTTCACTGATACACTACGGCGCATTCACACAGTGGAAGCAAAAAACATCCATTTTGTAGGTATGGGCGTGAGTGGTGGCGAGCAGGGAGCGAGAACAGGTCCGAGCATCATGCCCGGTGGCGACACAAAAGCCTGGGAGCACCTGAAGCCCATCCTTGAATCTGTGGCTGCAAAAGTGAACGGCGATCCCTGTGTAGCCTATATGGGCAAAAATGCCGCTGGGCACTATGTAAAAATGGTACACAACGGAATTGAATATGCGATCATGCAAATGATCAGCGAAGTGTATGATTTTTTGAAGCGGGGACTCGACTGCAGCCATGAAGAAATGGCCGGTATCTTTAAAAAATGGAACGAAGGGGAACTGCAATCATTCCTGGTGGAGATTACCGCGGCTATTTTACCGAAAAAAGATGACACGACCGGCAAGGATCTACTCGATATGATCCTCGACAAAGCAGGTTCCAAGGGTACGGGTAAATGGACATCACAGGAAGCCATGGATCTACCTATCACTTTACCTACCATCGATATGGCAGTAGCGATGCGTGATCTTTCCGGATTGAAGAATGAGCGGGTAAAGGCTGCGGCGCTTTACAAACCAAGAGTAAAAAGCCTGGCAAAGCAAAAAGATAAGTTGATCGGCCAATTACACGATGCGCTATACCTGTCTACCCTGCTCGCCTACGCACAGGGTCTTGCCATGCTGGCGAAAGCATCTTCGGAAAGAAAAATGGATATACCACTTGCTGATGTGGTGAAGATCTGGAGAGGAGGTTGTATCATCCGCTCGGCCCAGTTGGAGGTCTTTACTGCAGTATTTAAGAAAAAGCAGCTTTCGAATATTTTACTTGATAGAAAAATAGCTACGATCGTAAAAAGGAAACTACCTGCACTTCGAAAGATCGTACAACAAAGCGCCACTGTACGGATACCTGCCGCGGGTTTGATGAGTGCCCTGGCCTATCTCGACGCCTACACAAGCGAGCGAATGGCAACCAACCTGGTGCAGGCACAAAGAGATTATTTTGGTGCACATACCTACCAGCGTATTGATAGCGAAGGGAGTTTTCATACTGAATGGTAAATGATTGCAGCTACTGTGAATGATGAAGTTTAATATCTACTGACAAATGAAAAAGAAAGAAAATCTACCCCCAACCATACTCTTTATATTCGGTGGAAGTGGCGACCTGGCCAATCGCAAACTGATTCCCGCCCTGTATAATTTATTTATCGATGACCATTTACCGGAAAAGTTTATCGTGATCGGCGTGGGTCGTACATCCTTTCCCGACGAGGAGTACCGTGATAAATTGCTGGAAGGTGTAAAAGAGTTTTCACGTCGTCAAAACGGTTTGGAAGAGAAATGGACTGCATTTGCTCCGCTGATCTCTTACCACGAAATGGATCTTACCAGCGATGAGTCGTATCAAAAAATGAGAACCTGGATCCTTGAGAAAAACAAGGAATGGGGCGTGATACCCAATGTCATCTTCTACCTTGCTGTGGCTCCGCAAATGACGCCAGACATCTCTAAAAGATTGTGGGCACAAAAAATTTGTGACGACTCTCAACATACCCGGCTGGTTTTCGAAAAACCTTTCGGTCACGACTGGAAAAGCGCGCATCAGCTGAATGAGTTGTTGACGGGTATGTTCAAAGAAGAACAGATCTTCCGTATCGATCACTATCTCGGAAAAGAAACTGTTCAGAACATTCTCGCATTCCGTTTTGCAAACGCCATGTTTGAACCAATCTGGAACAACCATTATATCGACCACGTACAGATCACCGCGGCCGAGACGGTTGGTGTGGAAGGAAGAGGAGGTTATTACGAACAGGCAGGTGCGCTCAGGGATATGGTGCAAAACCACGTGCTGCAATTGCTTTGTATGATCGCGATGGAACCGCCCACATCTTTTGAATCAAACGAAATAAGGAATAAGAAAGTAGATGTGTTGACCGCTATCAGGAAGATCAGTACGGAAGATGTACATGAGAATGCTGTACGGGGTCAGTATTCGACAGGATGGATAAAAGGACAGGAAGTGCCGGGTTACCAGCAGGAGAAAAACGTGGCAGTTCACTCACCCGTTGAGACTTTCGTAGCCGCGAAGTTTTTTGTCGACAACTGGCGCTGGAAGAATGTGCCTTTCTATATCCGCACCGGTAAACGCATGCATGAAAAGACGACTTCTATTACGATTCAGTTTAAGGAAGCACCCAGTTTTTCCTTTCCGCCCGAAGCAGCAGATACCTGGCGGCCCAACCGGCTTACATTTAGCATACAGCCACATATGGACATCCGCATCCGGTTCCAGGCCAAACGTCCCGGTACCGATATGGTATTGAATCCTGTTGATATGGTTTTCAGCTATACCGATACGTTTGATGAACAGGAGCCCGAAGCTTATGAAACATTGCTGGAGGATGTGATCGAAGGCGACCAGACACTTTTCATGCGCGCCGACCAGGTAGAAGCGGCATGGGAAGTGATCACGCCCCTGCTCCATGCCTGGCAAAAAAGACCACCGGTAGATTTTCCCAATTATTCACCCAATAGCTGGGGACCTGAAGACGCCGATGCGCTGATCGCCCGCGACGGTAATTTTTGGGCTAACTTTCCCATTCCAAAAACGGGTGGATCCAAGTAGATCATGAAGCGTACATTTATTTTTAAAGATACTGACGAGCTCAGCGTGAAGGTCGCAGACTGGCTGGTGGAGCAGATCGCGGATACCTTGCAAAAGCAGGATCGTTTTACCCTGGCGCTTGCCGGGGGGTCTACACCTAAGAAATTGTATAGCCTGCTGGCATCGGAGAAGTATGCTGGAAAGATCGATTGGGAAAAGATCCATTTCTTCTGGGGCGATGAACGTTTTGTTCCCTTCGATGACGAGAGGAATAATGCAAGGATGGCACATGATGTATTGTTAAGCCGGGTGCCGGTTAACAAAAACAATATTCATATCATGCAGACAACGGGTATAGAACCGGAAGCGTCTTCATTGTTGTATGAAAAACTGCTGCATCAGTATTTTGATGGAAAGCCTCATACTTTCGATCTTGTTTTATTAGGATTGGGTAATGATGCGCACACCCTGTCACTTTTTCCAGGGTATCCCGTAGTTGCTGAAAATGAAAAATGGGTAGTAGCGTTTTATCTTACTGAGCAGGAGATGTACCGGATCACGCTAACGGCTCCGGTTGTGAATATGTCGGCAAGGGTAGCTTTCCTGGTAAGTGGGGGCGATAAGGCAGCAGCTTTATACCATGTCAGGTTCAGTGAACATGATACCGCGCTTTACCCCGCACAGGTGGTTCAGCCATTTAATGGTGAACTGTTTTGGTTCCTGGATGAGGCTGCTGCAGCGGATCTTTAACGGATGAAATATAACCGGGTCTTACTATATGAGGCATCGCAAACAATTTCTTACTGTATTAGCATTAACCATTTTGGTTGCCAGCGGCATTTCTGCTATATCTTTTCGTGGTCCGCATAAGAATCTGAAAATATTACCCCAGGATATCAGCCCTAAAATGTTAGACAGTATTATGGAGTCCTATTCCAAAGCCCTGGGTGTAAGTTGTAATTTTTGCCATACATCCGTGAAAAATTTCCCCGATAGCCTCGATTATGCTTCTGATGACGACCCCATGAAGGAAAATGCGCGGAAGATGATGCAGATGACCATACACCTGAACAAGACCTATTTCTATTTCGACACGACAATAAGGCCTGAGTATCTCAAGGTTGTCACTTGCCATACATGCCATCGCGGCAAGGAATTTCCTGAATAACATGTCTCACATAACACCCTCTACCTGAAAACCCTCACCCCTGCCCGCGTATAATTACTCGATCCCTATCACGGTTTTACTGAATTTTAGTATAAACCATTAGTTGGAAGCACTATGCAGAAAAATACTCCGTTTATTTACAGTGGAGATGCGGTAGTATGGCGTGTACCTTATCCTAACGAAAAACAATCTTATGTCCGTTTTCAGCCTGATGGGACTTCTTTCAACAATTGCTCTCAGCCTGCCCATCATAGTGCTTTTTGCAACAAGACTCGTACTATACAGGTCGTTCCCGGCCCTGTTCGCCTATTATTTTATTGTATTAAGTTACCTGGTGCTGCTATTAGGTTATGTTGACCTGGGCAGTAATTTTCAATATTATTTTGGCGTATTGTGCAATTTTCTCGATACCCCGCTGATGCTTTTGTTTCTCGCTTATTTCAGCAAAACGGTTTTCTTCAGAAGGAAAATGCTGAGGATCGCGCTAGGTTTTATGGCGTTTGAGCTGATCGTGCTGGCATTATACGGGTTTAATATCAAGGCCACCACCATTTTACTTGCGCCCGGCATTTTGCTGGTGCTGATCATTTCCGTATTGTTCTTTACTCACCAGGTGAAAATCGCGGTGATGTACCATCGTGCAATAGGAAAAGCAGTAATGGTTTCCTCGGTCCTGGTTTCTTATGTAGGTTTCGCTTTTGTTTACGCGGTCTATTATATCATAGAACCTGCCTTCAAGAATGATGCGCACCTGGTATATTTCCTGATCATCACTTTTTCATCGCTGATCATGGCTACCGGGATCTTTATAGAAAGAAAAAGGGTAAACCAGCTTTCCGAATTACAAACCACCCGGGAAGAGTTGAAAGCCATTTACGGCGGACAACAGGGTTCAAATAAAATAGCCAGCCCTCTCGAGCCGGCTATCATGAAATTTGATCAGAAAGACTGGAATTAGAAATTATACTTTCCGTCCGCTATCATTTTATCCGCGATCCTTCTTCTCGCATCTTTAGAATTAAACGGTTCGGCTTTTGTAAATCGTTTCAATCCCATCAATATCATTCTTTGTTCATCGCCCTCTGCAAATGCATTGATCGCGTCTTTTCCTGATTTATTTACTTTGTCTGCGGCATCATACAGGTAAGTTCTCATGATGTCATGGTAAATCTGAACCGCAGTCTCTCCCTGCTGTTCAGTCA
>JAEYVW010000411.1 GCA_023429365.1 Bacteroidota bacterium | reverse complement strand
GCTGAAGCCCGTAAACATTTATACGGATATATACAATTTACTCAAGGCTACCAGGATGCCGGCAAAGTTCGTTTCCCCGCTGCTATCGGTTACGTAGCAATCCGTGATACCGCACAGGTAAGAGAATATCTTGAAACACCTGCTATCCGTTCATCCTTCCCTGCCCAAATGGTTTGGATGTATGGTAAGCCCGAGCGTACTGCTGGTAATAAGGTAGCTGATTTCGTTCCATTATATGCGATCAAAACTTTTGGCCGCGATAAAGCCAAGATCGAAGGTGATGCGGTATCAAATGCCAACCACGATTTTGACCAAAATGGTCGGCCAGAAGTAAACATGGTCATGACCAGCACAGGTACCAAAGCCTGGGCGAAAATGACTGGTGAAAACGTTGGTAAACCGATTGCTATCGTACTCGATAACATCGTATATTCTGCACCGCATGTAAATGGTGTAATAGATGGCGGTACCTCCCAGATCTCCGGCGGCTTCACAGTAGAAGAAGCCGAGGATCTTGCCAATATGCTTAAGATCGGTAAACTGCCCGCGCCAGCGAAGATCGTTCAGGAACAAACTGTTGGTCCTACCCTCGGAGCCGAAGCGATCAAAGGTGGTTTGTTATCATTTGGACTTTCCTTTATCGTCATCTTTATCCTGATGCTGGTGTATTATAATACCGGCGGATGGGTAGCGAATGTAGCGTTGATCCTTAATCTGCTGTTCACGATTGGTGTACTTGCAGGGCTTGGAGCAACACTTACAGCACCTGGTATCGCGGGTCTGGTACTCACGATCGGTATGGCTGTTGATACAAACGTATTGATCTATGAACGTATCAAAGAAGAACTGACAAGAGGTAAAAGTTATATCACAGCTGTGAATGATGGTTACCATCGCTCATTACCCCCGGTTCTGGATGGTCACATTACGACCCTGCTGACCGCCATCATCCTGTTTTATTTTGGTCTGGGTCCGGTTAAAGGTTTTGCTACCACACAGATCCTCGGTCTGTTGTTGTCTCTGTTCTGCGGTATCCTGGTGAGCCGCTGGGTAACTGATATTTTCACCCGTAAAGGCAAACAACTGAAATACTTTACCGGCGTTTCCCGCAAGATATTCCAGCATGCCAAATACAAATTTGTGGAGTTTCGCAAAACCGCCTACGTTATTTCATTCGTCGTTCTAGCGTTGGGAATTGCGGCCTTTTTCAATGGCTTTGATTATGGCGTGGAATTCGACGGTGGACGTAGTTATACCGTAAGGTTTGATAAAAATATCAGCAAGGATGTAGAAAAGATCAGGGAAGAACTGACAGTTGCCTTCGAAAATGAACACCCGGTGATCAAAACGGTTGGTGGCACCAGTACCCTGGATATCACTACAGCTTACCTGATCAGGGATACAAGACCAGAAGCGGATTCGCTGGTGGAATATCGTTTGTTTGAGGGTCTTAAATCTTACCTTCCACAGGGATACACTTTTGATAAGTTTACTACGGCTGATGAAAATTCCACTGCCGTGGGTAAGATAGGTTCCAAAAAAGTATTGCCTACTATTTCGGATGATCTGAAAAAAGGAGCCGTTAAAGCGACCGTATTCGCTTTGTTCGTGATCTTCCTTTATATCTTTATCCGCTTCCGCGACTGGAGATATTCTTTAGGAACGATCGTAGCGCTGATGCACGACGTATTGGTTACATTGATCGTTTTCTCTTTTGCAAAAAGCATCGTTCCGTTCCCGCTTGAGATCGACCAGCACTTTATCGCGGCCATCCTGACGGTGATCGGTTTCTCGATGAACGATACCGTGGTTATCTTCGACCGTATCCGGGAAGATCGAAGGCTGTACCCGTCTGCACCACTCGCACAGACTATCAACCGGGCGATCAATGAAACCCTGAGCCGTACGATTATGACATCACTCACGGTATTTCTGACGATCCTGATCCTGTTCCTGGTAGGTGGTGAAGTGACAAAGGGTTTTGCATTCGCAATGCTGATCGGTGTTATTACCGGTATCTATTCCTCAGTGTTCGTTGCGGCACCTATCCTATTGGATCTGGGTAGCGGCAAAAACAAAGTGGCAAAAGCACAGCCTGATACCAAGCCAGCGATAAAGCCAGAGACTGTTAAAAGCTAAAAACTCGACTTTACTAATAAATAAAGAGCTGCTTTAAAAGGCAGCTCTTTTTGTTTTGAATGAGATGTAAAAGGAAAAAATAATTCCTGCAAGACTTAAACAGCAAAACTGGTACCGCAACCGCAGGTTGTGCTTGCATTAGGATTATTGAAAGCAAAGCCGCGGTTATTCAGTCCATCCTGCCAGTCAACCTGCATACCGTGCAGGTAGAGTTCATGGGCCTTATTGATGATACAGGGAATGCCTTCAATTTCAAATTCCAGGTCATTGTCCTGTTTATGGTCGAACCCAAGGATATAAGTCATACCGGAGCAACCCCCGCCTTTGACACCAAGTCTTAGCGACTGACTTTTGTCAAATCCCTCTGCTCCGATCAGCCGTTTTATTTCACGGATGGCGCCAGTAGTTAGCGTAACCGGAGTTGTTATTGTATTCATAGCGCAAAAATACACAAATAACCCAAGCTCGGGGAACG
>JAEYVW010000389.1 GCA_023429365.1 Bacteroidota bacterium | reverse complement strand
GTAAAAGATTTTGCTGAGAAAAAAGATATCAAGGACCAAAGCCTTTTGTGGGACCACCAGGTGAAAGACCTGTTCCACAGGCTGGGTAATTAACCAACACAGGCGTGCACCAGCCCGCTGTATATTTCCATCATTTTTCCAGGCGCTACATTCCATTCCTGCAAGGGGATCGTTTTTGCTATTTTGATAAAATCCCTGCCGGCTACCAGGTCTTGCCATTCGCCGGGTGTGAATGTTTGCAGGCTTTTGTAGTTGTCGGGCTCAAAATGATGCTGCCAGGGATCATCCTGTATGCATCCAAAGAAACCTTTTGTCTTCAATTCAGGCAGGGCCTGCAGGAGATTTGCTTCAATTAGTTTTTTATATCTGCCGGAAACCTGGAGGGTTACGCTAAAGAAATGCCCCCACCAGAAAAACGTGCGTATGGCAAAGCCGTCTTCTTTATTAAACAGCCTCGGATAGTCCAGCATCAGCCATGGCAGGCCCTGGTAATTTTCGCCGCGGGATATTTTTGGTGAGGATTGTATGATCTCCTGGGGTAATATGGATGCGTATGTTGTCAGCAGGTCTTTCTGCTCCAATTGCACGTCTCCCAATAGTTGCATGGTCTTTTGAATTACGCGGTTCTTTGTTAAAATCCAGTCGCTACGAGACACCAGCATTTCCTCCTCTGGCGAAAGCCTTATTTTTGTTGCATCCATAACTTAAAGATAGGTGTTCAAAAAGTTAGACAAACTCATCATAAAAGCCTTTATAGGCCCATTCATCGCTACATTCTTTATCACGTTGCTGGTTTTGGTGATGCAGTTTTTCTGGCTGTACATCGACGACTTCGTAGGTAAAGGACTGGGGATCGATATCGTGCTGAAGTTTATCTGGTACCAGAGCGCTGTGTTAGTACCACTCGCCCTGCCACTGGCAGTTTTGCTTTCCTCGCTGATGACCTTTGGCAGCCTGGGTGAAAATTTCGAACTGGTGGCGATCAAATCAGCGGGCATTTCCCTGCTGCGCTTCATGCGTCCTTTATTTATTGTATCTCTATTCATCAGCGGGATCGCATTTTTGTTTTCCAACTTTATCATACCTGTGGCTTTTCTAAAGTCACGTACCCTGCTCACCGATATTGTATACGCCAAGCCGGCATTTGACCTGAAAGAAGGCGTATTTTATGACCGGATCAATGGATTCGCGATCAAGATCGGTAAAAAGGAAGCCAACGACAGCATCATCCGCGATGTGATCGTGTATGAGCAAAGCAACCCGCTCCAGGATAATTTTATCAGCGCCAAAAGCGGGGTGATGCGGGTTTCTGCGGACAAACGCTTTTTGGAATTTAATTTAAAAGACGGATGGAGATACGAAGAAAGAGGAGACTATAACTCCCTGGCGAATACCGACTATATCCGTATGCATTTCCAGGAGTTCAAAAAGCAATTCGACCTGAGCTCCTTCCAGTTTGTGCAAACCGATGATAGTGTCAACCGCAATAACGAGCGTGTTTACAGCATGCGGCAACTGAATGTGGCGATCGACTCGCTGCAAAAAGAAAACCTGCGCGTGGGTAAACAGCTCGACGCTACCGTTGCGGGATCGGCGCTTAAATTTAAAACCTACCTGGATAGTATGCCTTCCCGAAAGAACGAGGTCACGCCGGCTTTCCTTATGACACAGGATAGTCTTTTAGAACATGCCAGTTCTTTTGATGAGTTGATACCAGATTCAGCGCGATACGCGGTGCACCAGGGTGCGATCAACCAGGTGATAAGCCTGAGATCGGCGATCGACAACCGGCTCACGATAATGAAGGACCGGGACTATACACTGCGTAAGCATCGTATTGAATGGCACCGCAAGATCGTATTGTCGGCTGCCTGTCTTATCCTTTTCCTGATCGGCGCGCCCCTGGGTTCAATTATTCGAAAAGGAGGACTGGGCACACCGCTGATCGCAGCGATCAGTTTCTTTATGGTGTTTTATTTCACGACTACCCTGGGTGAAAAATTTGCCAAGCAGGATAAACTAAGTCCCTTTGCAGGTATGTGGCTCGCGGCATTTATCCTGGTGCCGATTGGAGTATTCCTCACTTATAAAGCCATGCGTGATTCCCAGTTACTGAACAAAGAGGCTTACCACAGGCTTGCCAAGAAACTACGTGGCTTTATACAGCGGATTAGTACGGCGAAAAAGTAGACCCAAATGAGTCCTGGGTTGCTGTCCGGAAAGATTGTTTAATTTGCCCCGCTTGAATACAGCGCTTCAGAATCTAAGGGTGCAGCGATGGGTTGCCGCCATCTCGCTGGTACTATTGACGGTGAAATTCGTCGCATATTATTTCACGCGCTCTGTTGCCGTTCTCACCGACGCGTTGGAAAGTATTGTCAATGTTGCCTCCGGCTTTATTGGTTTATACGGCCTGTATATCGCATCCAAACCACGGGATAAGGATCACCCTTATGGACATGGTAAGGCTGAATTTATTTCCGCAGCCGTGGAGGGTACCATGATCATGGTTGCAGCTGTAATTATTATATACAAAGCCATCCAGCACCTGTTGTATGATATCGAAGTCAGGCAGCTCGATCTCGGGATCGTGTTAGTGGCCATCACGGCGGTTGCCAACTATATCATGGGTTCGGTTTGCGTCCGTATTGGAACGCGGAATAATTCGCTCGCGCTAAAAGCCAGTGGACGACATTTGCAAACCGATACATTCTCAACCATTGCGATCATTGCCGGTTTGCTCCTGGTGCTATTCACGGAGTATAAATGGCTCGACAGCTGCCTGGCTATCGCCGTCGCGCTTTTCATCATGTACACGGCTTACCATATTCTTCGCCGCTCCATCGCGGGCATCATGGACGAAGCAGATGAAAAGCTGTTGCAACAAATGGTGGAATTGTTAAATCATAACCGCCAGGTCAACTGGGTCGACCTGCATAATCTTCGTGTAATTAAATATGGTAGTATTCTTCATATTGATTGTCACCTGACTGTGCCCTGGTATC
>JAEYVW010000386.1 GCA_023429365.1 Bacteroidota bacterium | reverse complement strand
TAAACGTGTTTGGTAACTACAACTATAATAATGGTAAATACCGGATGAGAATGGACATGCGGAAGGAGCAGTTTGATACACTGTTCACCCAAAACAACCGCATGACCTTCAAGAACAATTCACACGGGTTTAAAGCGGGTATTGATTATTTCATGGATAAGAAAAATATACTCGGCCTGGTTGTTAATGGCAATATCGCTGACAATAATTTCAATACTTCGGGTCCGATGTATTTCGATTACCAGCCTACCAACCAACTGGTGCGGATCCTGAAAGCGACCAATGACAACGACATGGCGCGCGATAATGTGAACGCTAACATCAATTTCAAGCATACCGAAGCTGATGGAAGGGACCTGAACATTGACGCCGATTATGGATTCTTTAAGATAAGTTCTGTTCAATACCAGCCCAACCGTTATTATGAAGGTGATGGCGTCACAGAGATCAGTCATACCATTTCTGATATCGTTGCCCCTACAAATATTGATCTGTACTCGGTAAAAGCCGACTACGAGCAGAATTTCAAAGGTGGCAAACTAGGTATAGGTGGTAAGATCGGGATTGTAAATACCGATAATAATTTTATGCGTCATGATGTTGCTAATTCCGTAGCGACCGATATCAACAATCTATTTGAGTATAAGGAAAATATCAATGCGCTATACCTGAACTACAACAAACAGTTCAAGGGCGTGATGGTACAACTCGGTGTAAGGGCGGAGAATACTCATGCAAAAGGTATTTCTTCCGGTTTTGAAAAAACCAATGGTACAACCAAGGATATTGACTCTACCTTTGACCGGGACTATACCGATTTCTTCCCCAGCGCTTCGGTTTCATTCAATAAGAACCCGATGAGCCAGTTTACATTTTCCTATAGCCGTAGGATCGATCGCCCTGCATACCAGGATCTCAACCCGTTTGAGTTTAAGCTGAACGAGTACACCTATATGAAGGGTAATACGGAATTGAGACCACAATACACCAATAGCGTGGGTCTTACCCATATCTATAAGTACAAACTGACTACTGTATTAAACTATAGTCATGTACAAGATGTATTTGCTCAATTACCCGATACGATTGATAAAACGAAAGGGTTCTTGATGAAGAAAAACCTTGCTACACAGGATGTGGTCAGCATCAACATCAGCTACCCCTTCCAGTACAAGAAGTATAGCTTCTTTGCTACTACCAACGGAGCTTACTCACACTACAAAGCCAATTTTGGTGAGGGTGACAGGAAAGTAAACCAGGAAGTATTTTCGATGACTTTCTTTATGCAAAACAGCTATGATTTTGGTAAGGGATGGAAAGGTGAACTGAGCGGTTTGTATATTTCCCCTTCGGTATGGCAGGGTGTTGTAAAGTCCAAAGCCATGGGTTATGTTGATATCGGCTTTATGAAAACAGTGTTGAAAGGCAAGGGTACTTTCCGCGCCGTTTGGAGCGATATATTCAAGACAATGAAATGGAGTGGTTCCACCAATTTCGCAGGTACCAACAGCGTGTTTAGCGGAAACGGTGAAATGCAGCAGGTGAAACTCAATTTCAGCTATCGTTTTGGTAGCAATACCGTGAAAGCTGCAAGACAGAGAAAAACCGGTATTGAAGACGAGAACAAGAGAGCCAATACAACCGGAGGCCAGCAGGGAATAGGGCAATAGTCTCTGTAGGAATCAGGGATTAGTATTTTGGAATTAGTCTCAACATACTCAAAAAAACCCCGGGTTTATCCCGGGGTTTTTCCTTTTATTTAAAGCTATGAATTCTACAATCAGCTATCTAGAATCAAGCATCCAGCATCCCTCCTTCGCTAAAGCTTCGGCGGGCAGGCCCGACTCCTTACTCCTGACTACCTCCTCTTCCTCTTAACCAAACTCATCTTACTAATCACCACATCCTCCAGCGGACGGTCGCGATCAGCAGCTTTGCTGGTTGGTACTGCGGCGATCTTATCGACTATCTCAAGTCCACTCACCACCTCTCCAAATACTGTATATCCCTGGTCGAGATGTGGTGTGCCGCCTAATGTTTTATAAGCTTCACGTTGTTCAGCAGGTATCTTCCGGTTGAGCCGGTAAGTTTCAACTGAATCGAGTCCGGTATCAGAAAATTTCCTGCCCTGTGTAATATAAAACTGGCTACCACTGCTGGCTTTTAACGGGTTTACCTGGTCGCCTGAACGGGCGGCAGCAATCACCCCTTTTTTATGAAAAAGGGTTTGCCTGAATTCAGCCGGGACGGTGTAACCCGGTCCGCCATCACCAAGCGCTTTCCCTGCCGGGGCGTTCTTACTGTTGGGATCACCCGCCTGTATCATAAAATTGTTGATCACCCGGTGAAAAATTATCCCATCATAATATTTTTGTTTCACCAGCTTTAGGAAATTGTCGCGGTGCAACGGCGTGGAGTCAGAAAGCCTCACTATCATGTCACCCATACTGGTTTGTATCAGCACATCTCTTTTGCGGTCTTTCTTTTTTACAATGACTTGTTTTTGGGCAAGACCAGCCTGCAGGATCAGCAGGCCGGCCAGGAAGCAAAATATCCTTTTCATTAGCATATTTATTTTGGAAAGATATACAGGTCCGGAAGATAGTTAGAAGCTATTTTCTTCAAAATACAATAAAACATGATCCTTCAAAAAGTTTTCCTGTTCGATGGGATTCATATCGGGCATGGGTTTAAGCTGCCTGAAATGCGGCCAGCCTTCCTCATCTTTTCTTTCCAGTTCGTAATAACCGCTTGGCATCAATACAGTGCAAACCGCTACATGCATCAGGTCCTGCTTTTGTTCCTTAGTTACTTTTTGCCTGATGATACCCGTTTCCTGCATGCCGATCAGGAATAATATCGTTTCCAGGTCCGGTTTTTTATC
>JAEYVW010000351.1 GCA_023429365.1 Bacteroidota bacterium | reverse complement strand
GGGACGATGATCAAAACCCGAGATAAAAAGGGATCAGCAGAAAATCCATTTTTTATCACAAAACAATCCTGAAAGACCGTAAAAATCTCGCAAAAGGAAAGAATTTTAGATCATTGATAAACCTGCGTTCCATTAATATTCTTTTATGGGTGGAAAAACTCGAGCAAAGAAAACCCACGTTACATCGGAACGCTTTATGGGTAGAATAACACGATCAAAGAAAACCCACGTACCGTAGTGGCGGTTTATGCAAAAAATTATAATTGGGTACCCCAAAGGTGTAGCGATTTTTCAAAAAATTCCTTCCCGCCGCCTTACATGAAAACACTCGGCTCCTCTTTCGATACCATGCATCCATTAAAATGTTTCTTCATTATCTTTATTGTATGGTTCAATGGCAGACAATAACCTGGTTTATTATGACCCTCTTGCTGATGGGGTTCTTCGCCGGCGTTGAGATGGCCTATTACAGTGCCAACAGGCTCACCATTGAGTTGCGCAAGAAACAGGGCGGCACCTCGGGTCATTTGTTGTCAAAATTTATCGAAGTCCCAGCCAGTTTTATTGGTTCTACACTGATCGGCTTTAATATCTTCCTGGTCTTTTTCAGCTTGCAGATCAGTTCGGTGATGCAGCCTATGTGGAAATATCTCAATGTGGATGCTTCTATCGTGCATATCCTGGTGGAGATCGCCATTGCTACATTTCTTGTACTGATCTTCGCGGAATTCATACCACGAGCCATCTTCAGGGCAAGAAGTAATTCTCTGCTTATGAGACTTGCGATTGTGATTGACGTTTTTTACCAGATGTTTTCTCCCATCGCAGAAGGCCTGATCAGCCTGGCCGAATGGCTGCTGAAATATGTGTTTAATGTTAGGGTCGATAAACATAAAGAGCCGCTTAACCTGAGTGAACTTAAGAACCTTTTTCAGCAGAATGTTGATGAAGAGCGACAGGGCCGCAATACCCAGCTACTCGAAAATGCGCAGGAATTCCCCAAGGTCAGGATTCGCCAGTGCCTGGTGCCCCGTAAGGAAATTGTGGGGGTGAGTATCAATTCGTCGATTGATGAACTGAAGAAGAAATTTATCGAAACCAAGCTTAGTAAACTCGTAGCGTACGAAGACAACATTGATCACCTGGCGGGTTATGTCCACCAGCTCGACCTGTTTAAAAAACCCGCCACGATCCAGGATATCCTTTTGCCTATCCCCGCAGTGCCTGAAAGCATGAGTGCTGCCGACCTGATCAGTAAGTTCAGCCGCGAGAGAAAAAGTATCGCCTGGGTGGTGGATGAATTTGGCGGCACAGCCGGGATTATCACCATGGAAGACGTGCTGGAAGAACTGTTTGGCGAGATACAGGATGAATACGATACTGAAAAATTCGTCGAGAAGCAAATCGCGGAGAATGAGTTTATTTTTTCGGGTCGCCTTGAACTGGACTACCTGGAAGAAAAATATGATTTTGAATTTCCTGAAAACGAATCAGAAACCCTCTCGGGATATATCATCAATTTCCACGAAACCATCCCCCGACAGAAGGAAAGGATCATCATCGACGACTTCGAGTTTGACGTGATCAGCGTCAGCGATACAAGGATTGAGATGGTGAAGATGAAAAAACTTAAATAGGATTACCAATTTACGATTGCTCAGGAAACCTGCCTGCGGCAGGTGAGGGAGCCACGAATGGCACGAATTGCACGAATGGGAGCCACAGATTACACAGATTTACACTGATTAATTACTCCGTGTATTCCCTGTCCCCCAATAGAAGGGGGCACCTGGTACCCGATTCTTGTCCCTTGTTCCATCTCCCATTATCTTTGCCCCACTTTAAAACAAGCAGATGGCCCTGATGGATTTTTTTGAAAAGAGGAAAAAGAACACTTCAGATGAAATGTCATTTATTGACCACCTGGAGGAGCTGCGCTGGCATTTGATCCGTTCAGTAATCGCAATTGGCATCTGCGCCATTGGTTTTTTTGTATTTGTCAGGGATATTGTTGACAAGATCCTGCTGGCGCCTACACAGCCGGGATTTATAACTTACAAATGGTTTTGCGATATCAGTCATGCTATTGGCCTTGGTGATGCCATTTGCATGGAGGGCGTAAAAGCAAGCTTTCTGAGTACCCAGCTGACCAGCCAGTTTATTTCTTCTTTTACGATTTCGTTTGTGGGCGGCTTTGTGGTAGCGTTTCCCTATATTTTCTGGGAATTCTGGCGATTTATAAAACCTGCGCTTTCTGATAAAGAAAGGCGTAACACTGGAGGTGTCATATTCTGGGTATCACTATTATTCTTTGGCGGCGTCGCGTTTGGATATTATATCCTTACGCCTTTTATGGTGAATTTTTATTTCTCCTATTCTCTCAGCCCGCTCATCGAGATCAAGCCTACTTTTGCCGATTACCTCGAAAACCTGATCTATACCACTGTCGGAATAGGCGTGTTGTTTCAAATGCCTCTGCTGGTGATGATACTTGCAAAGATCGGGATCGTGACCGGCCGTTTTCTGCGCAAATACCGCCGGCATGCTTTTGTCATCATCATTATTGCCGCGGCTATCATTACGCCGTCCACCGATCCCTTCAGCCTGGTGATCGTGGCATTCCCCCTTTACCTGTTGTTTGAGGCCAGCATTATCCTGGCCAC
>JAEYVW010000302.1 GCA_023429365.1 Bacteroidota bacterium | reverse complement strand
TTAAGTCAAACCACCACTCTTCCCGGCCCACCAAAAAAATGAACCCCAAAAAGCAGGAATCGCTTAATTTGCCGGTACAAACCAGCATCATGAAAATATTCAGAAAGTATGGCTTGTTTTTTTTGGTTATTGTAATGATTGCCTGCAAGTCGAAGAAGGTTACATTATCCGGCGACGAGCCTGTTGAAGTAGATGATTTTATTGAGTTCTTTCCCGAAGCCGCTCTCCCCTTCGAAGTAGCGGACAGCACGTTGTTAAGAAAAGAGAATGATTCACTGTTGATCAGTCACGCCGTATTTACACAATTCGTTCCCGATTCCATACTTGTTGAGTTTTTTGGAAAAAATACAAAACCTAAGATCTATCCCCTGGTCAAAGCAACAGCAGAAGAGACCTACCTGTTTGTGAAAGCCCAGGCCGGCAATAAACGATCTGCGCTGGTACTGGCATTTGATAAAAAAAATCAATTCATTGCCGCGATGTCCATGTTGAGTCTTGACCAGTCTACAGCCACCAGCCAAACCGGGGTCATGGACCGTCGAAATACGATCACCCGCTCCGTATTGCGAAAAAATAAAGATGGTTCCACCCGCGAAGGCAAAGATGTCTTTGTGCTCAACAGCGCAGCCGGCGAATTTATGTTGATCATGACAGATGCCCCCGATGAGAAACCTACTGAGTTGATCAATCCCATCGATACCTTTTCACGCAAACAAAAATATACCGCGGACTATGGCACAGGCAAGATGACTTTATTTTCATTTCGCGATGGGAGAAGAAGTGACCGACTCAGCTTTTTTATACATTTTGAAAAAAACAACGGCGAATGTACCGGTGAACTAAAGGGTGAAGCGATCATCAAATCACCAACCGTTGCCGAGTACAGTGAAGGTGGCGATCCCTGTCGTTTGCAATTCAAATTTACTTCCACCTCAGTGACGGTTAAAGAACTCGAAGGTTGCGGATCGAGACGCGGGCTCAGGTGTTCTTTTGATGGCGTATACCCGAGGAAGAAGGAGGTGAAGCCAAAGACTTCGAGTAAAAAATCGTGAGAGAACAAAAGAGAACGAGTATTGATGATATACATACGACGCCATCCCAGTAAGGATTGTGGGTACGGGACTTGGGCCAAAAATCAAACATTTATAAATTTACCTTTATCTTGCGCGTTCGTGTCAACAAAACACACTGAAAAACCACATTGATTTGAACTAAAAATTACCAGATGAGTTTTACAAGCTATAAAGTTCCTTATCCTGTTGAACAAAACTATGCTAAGCGGGTTGCTTACTTTTCGATGGAGTTTGCCGTACACCAGCCATTAAAGATTTACAGCGGTGGCCTCGGGTTCCTTGCAGGCTCTCACCTGCGCAGTGCCTATGAATTAAGACAAAACCTGATCGGCGTTGGTATATTATGGAAATATGGTTATTACGACCAGGAACGTCACCAGGACCAGACCCTGGATGTGGCCTGGAATGAAAAACAATATCATTTTCTCGAAGATACCGGTCTCAAATTCCAGATCAATGTTCATGAACACCCGGTATGGGTAAAAGTCTTTTATCTCAACCCCGAAACATTCAAATCAGCGCCACTGTTTTTGTTGTCAACCGATACACCGGAGAATGATTATGTATCACAGACCATCACGCACCGGCTTTATGATGCTAATGTTGCCACCAAGGTAGCGCAGTATATCTTACTGGGTGTGGGTGGCGCCAAACTGATGGATGTACTCGGTTTCAATCCCGAATTATATCACCTCAATGAAGCGCATGGTTTATCTGCCGCGTTTTACCTGTATAAAAAATTCGACCACAAGATAGAGGAGGTGAGAAAGAGGCTGGTCTTTACCACGCATACACCAGAAGAGGCCGGCAATGAAAAGCATGATATATTCCTCTGTCATAAAATGAGCTATTTCTGCGGGCTCAGCGTCGACGAAGTTAAAAAACTTACAAAGCATAATGACGATGCCTTCAACCATTCACTGGTAGCGCTTAGATTTGCTCACCTGGCTAATGGCGTGTCGGAATTACATGGTCATGTATCACGGGCGATGTGGAGCAAGTATGACGATATCTGTCCCATTATTTCTATTACAAATGCGCAGAGTTATCGCTATTGGGCGGATAAGCAGTTGTACAGGTTCCGGGAAGCCGGCGATGATTATGGTATCGATGATCGCAAAAAATACCTGAAGAAAAGAGCTTTTGATATCGTTGCCGACCAGACAGGAAAATTATTTAACCCTGATGTGTTCACCATCGTGTGGGCGCGACGTTTTGCCGGCTACAAACGTGCCGGGCTGATCACAACTGATGATCAGCGGTTCAGGAAGCTGGTGCACAATACAAAATATCCCGTGCAGATCATTTGGGCAGGTAAACCTTATCCCGTTGATCATCCTGCCATCAGCGAGTTTAACCAGCTGGTGTACCTGAGCAAGGAATTCAAGAATGTAGCGGTGCTCACGGGTTATGAACTTACGCTTTCAAAGCGTTTGAAGCAGGCTGCAGATTGCTGGCTCAATAACCCCCGTGTGCCGCGTGAAGCTTCCGGCACCAGTGGTATGACGGCAGCCATGAACGGCGCGGTCAATTTTTCAACCGATG
>JAEYVW010000266.1 GCA_023429365.1 Bacteroidota bacterium | reverse complement strand
AAAATCCAATAAAGCTGAGATTAGAAGTATTATCGAGTTTATAACCCACATAAGTATAATTTACTCCCAGGTTCAAACCTACTTCACCCTGTTTGCGAAATGGAATATATACACCCAGGCCGGGTCTGACAGCAAACCTGATCTTTGTATCTTCATTGGGATATTCACCCACAAATTGTTTATTGACCACAACGGCACCACCCACTCCGGCACTCGCATAAGGTTGTACCCGGGCGCCAGGCTGAAAATTAAAACGGCCCGTAGCAAGAAAGGGAATGGTTTGTATGGAGTTGGTGATCACAGCTGAGATATCACTACCATCTTCCAGTTTATACAACGCCCTCGGAAATTTCTGGTAGAAATCCTGGAAGCCGAGATTCAATCCACCCGAAAACCGGTCAGTGAACCCATACAAAATATTGATATCAGCACCACGCAGGGTTGTATTGTCAGTAAGGTCTTTTAAATCACCGAGAGGAACAGCGCCGGCAAGACTTGCCGTCATTCTTACTTCCCCCTGTTGCGCACTGGCTGTAATAATTCCGGTCGATAACATAAAGACCAGGGCATATATAAAACGAATCTTTTTCATGGCTTAAACATTTTTCCTAGTTCACGATATAAGGAGATTGCTGAAACAATGCCTGTGCATGGCGGTTTACCTGGCCGGTAGAGAAAGTTCCCGTACCCCTGATCAGGCCACTCCAAACCTGCCGAAGCTGGTTGGTTCCCGCGGCATTTTTCAAATCAAACATATCGATGGCTACACCGCCTTCCGTCACCGTATAAGTGCCGTGCAAGGGGGGAAAGTAATAATTGTATCCCGGGTAGCCCCAGTAGTAAGGATCCCAGTAGCCACCATAGTCGTTCCAGTAGTAGGAATAATCAATAATTCCTGTATAATCGTTATAGATCCTGCTGATCGTCAGGCCCAGATCAGGATTCTGGTTATGGTTTACCCTGGTAAATCCACGCCCCTGCATTTCCGCGGCAATGGCACTGATCAAGGCAGCGTCATAATCTGTTCTTACACGTTCTTCTAATTGATTGTTGGAGATCACCGCTACTGAGTCTGCAAGACTGAAAGTAGAAAAGGAAGAGAAGTCGGTGTTATCGACTGCCTTGGTGATATAAAGTGACTTTTCGTCCCCATCCAGGTTTTTTTCCACGTCTTTGCTGCACGCTGCCAAAACAATTACCGCGGGCAGTGTATAAAAGAAAAGCATTATCCGGTTCATAACAAAGTGTTTACAAAGACAATAACAAACACAATGCCCTATTTGATCGGGTTTTGTGAAATATTAACATTGGCTTCAAACACTTTTTCTCCATTTATAAAAGTTTTGAGCACCCTGGCCTGTAACAAATCTGTTTCCGGTGTATCCATTAAATCCCTGTCGAGTATAACGAAATCCGCATACTTTCCCGGTTCCAGGCTTCCTTTTTCGGTTTCTTCAAAATTGGAACGGGCTGCCCAGATAGTCATACCCCGCAAGGCCTGTTCACGGGTCAATGCGTTTTCAACCTGGTAGCCTTCAGCGGGCCAGGATTTCGCGTCTTTGCGTATCACAGCAGCGTAAAATGTTTTGATCGGTGAAATATCTTCCACGGGGAAATCAGTGCCAAGCGGGATCCATCCATTTTGTTGCAGTAATTGCTGAAATGCATACGCGCCTTTTACCCGTTCAGTACCAAGCCGGTCACCGGCCCAATACATATCACTGGTGGCATGGGTAGGCTGCACCGATGGGATGATTGAATACATTCCGAAACGTTCAAAATCATTTTTATTGACCACCTGGGCGTGTTCGATACGCCAGCGACGATCGTTTTTTCCTCCCAGGTATTTGGCGTAAATATTCAGCATGGTACGATTTCCACTGTCGCCAATGGCGTGGGTACACATCTGGAAACCTTTTTGATAGATCCAATTGGCCACTGAGTCGAAATGTTCTGGCCTGCTCAGCAGGAAACCCCGGTACCCGGGCTTATCGCTATATGGCTCCAACAGGCAGGCGCCCCTTGAGCCTAGTGCGCCGTCACTGTATACTTTGAATCCTCTTACATGAAGGCGGTCAGTTTTAATGATCCCGTTTTTTTCGAGGTAGTCGAAGTTTTTTGGATCATCACTCAGCATAACATACAGGCGCATCTTTAATTCATTACCGGCATACATTTCCTTCATCATATCCACCGCGGTAAATGATAAACCGCAATCGTCAATCGTAGTAAGACCGGCGGCGAAACAATTTTCCTGTGCATCCAGCAGGGCTTTCTTAAATGTATCCTTACCCGAAGATGGAATTTTAGAACTCACCAGGTCAATACCATTATCAACAAGTATCCCGGTCAATTGACCGTTTACCGTTTCTACTTCGCCGCCCGTGAGAGTATGACCGGGTTGCACCCCTGCCAGGGAAAGTGCTTTTTGATTGGCGATCGCCGCATGCCCGTCAATCCTGGTAAGCAATACTGGTCGATCGGGAAAAAGCTCATTGAGTTTCTTATTGTTAGGAAAATCCTTGACCGTCCAGTCGTTTTGATCCCAGCCCCTTCCGATCAGCCATTGTTCGGGAGCCAAATCTTTTTCAATTGCCCTGATACGTTCAATGATCTCTTCCCAGCTTTCCGTTCCGGTTAGGTCAGCAGTCTGAAGACTATTTCCATACCCCACAAAATGGGCATGGGCGTCAATAAAGCCGGGATAGATAAATTTTCCACCTGCGTCAAGTTTTTCGCGGGGGGTATATTTTTTTTCAAGATCGTCGGCATTTCCGGTTGCTTCCACTTTGCCATCTTTTATGACCATCGCCCCCGCAATGCTGAATGCGGAATCGACGAGATAGATTTTTGCGTTATAGATCAACATATCCGCCTGTTTTTTTTGTGTGCAGGCGATCAAAGTAAATAGTATTAATAAACTGTGGTAAGTCAGCAATTTCATAAAGCCTGGTTTTTAGCAGCCTGAAATATACTGCAGATATTTTCAAACCAGTAACGTAATCCTTTGATTTTTATCAATCATGTCGATGTGTAAAACCCGTGAAATAAAATATTTTTTATTTTTTTATATCAGGCTAGGTTAAATCTTTTTTTTTATTAATTTCACATCCTACTGTATCGTAAAGGCACTTCTTTCTACTACAGGCAATCAAAGCTGTAATATCCTTTCTAAAGAACTCCGTCAGAAAACGACTCTGATTACTTTTTTACCTTTTTAAAATTGTCGTCCAATGACTTGGGGATCTACCTGTAACCAATTGAAGCTATTTTTTTGTTTTGTCCCGGCCTTTTTATTTTCAAGTTTATTATCCGCACAAAATCCTATTGTAACAGAAAATGCGTTGCAGGGGAGTCCTTATTCTGAATGGGGCGTCCCAAATTTTCGGGACAACCGTATCGCGGGATTTGCCACAAAGATGAGTCTTAATGCAGGTGAAACCGTTCGGTTCAAGATCAATGTACTGAGCGGTGCTGCTTATACGATGAGAATTTATCGCCTGGGTTATTATAATGGTAATGGCGCAAGGCTTAAACATAATTTTGGCACATTGCAGGGCACAGCTCAGCCGGCAGGTTTAAGCGATCCCGTGACCGGTCTTCTGGATTGCAGCAACTGGAGCGTATCTGCAACCTGGAATATTCCCGCGGACGCTGTTTCCGGGTTGTATTTTGCCAAGGTTGAACGAACCGGTGGAGGCAGTAACCATATCGTTTTTATTGTACGCAATGACAATAGTCAATCTGACCTTTACCTGCAGTTTCCCGACGCTACCTGGCAGGCATATAACGGTTATGGCGGAAATAGTGCTTATGACGGTACTACGGG
>JAEYVW010000212.1 GCA_023429365.1 Bacteroidota bacterium | reverse complement strand
AAGTGTTGATGAAAAATAAAAAAATGAATACCGATGCTACTGTGCGTGAGGACTTTCCCGGCGGCTGGAAAGAGGATAGCTTGTCAAGATTTGTCAAGGCAGGGAGAACAGAACAGCAGGATGAGGTGTTTAACTACGTAAGCAAGCTTGCGCATTTCCGCAAAAAATCCTCAGCCATCACTGCCGGCAAGACCATGCAGTATATTCCTAAGGACGGGCTCTATATTTATTTCCGTTATGATGCCAATCAAACCGTGATGGTAGTGACTAATGGAGGCGATAAAAATGCAAAACCCGACTGGAATACATACGAAGAAAGAGTCAAAGGATTCTCCACGCTCAAAGAAGTAGTTTCTGGAAAAACGATAACATTAGCCGACCTGGAATTGAAACCCAAAGAGAGTTTTGTCTTTGAACTTATAAACTAGATTGAGAACTCAAATTTCTAGTTCCCAAATCCCAATTCCTGTTGCTATAGCGACATACTCCAAAGCGCCTGCTGCCCAAACCTTCCCCAGTCCTTTGTAGCTTTCTCAGCATCTTTACGAATAGCTACAAGATCTCTTTTCTTTCCCCTGGTAGGTGGCGTGATCTGTCGTACATCCAAACCCGCAACCTGCAGTTTAGTCGCGATATAGCTGGTAAACATCCGGGGAATAGTGATGCCTAATATCATACCTGGCAGACCGCTGATACCCATAGGGCCGCCGCTGATGGTTATTTCATCTGTGTAAAATGCAAAAACATAAACACTGTCGAATATAATACCGGTTGCCTTCCTGCAATTAAAGCCGGCGATCTCGCGAGTCTCTGTCGGCGTTAATTTCCATTCTATATTCATCAGCGCGCCGGTCAGCAGGTAATTATCGCCCAGGATGAAACGATAATTGCTAAAGTTACCGGTAGCATAGTCATTATACCAGACTTCATCCTCCGGGTTGCTCATACCAAAACCGCGAGGTAAACGGCTTTTCTCATCATACCGGTCAAATTTATAGATCGACTTGTTATCATTAAAAACATATTGGTAATAGGTAGTGGTGAATTGAGGTATTTTATCTTTAAACATTTCTGCCCAAATACCTTCATCGCCGATAACCTTATGATTATTTGTTCTCACTTCAAATTCTATCGCGCCGGTGCTGACAAACTGCTGGGCATTTGCTGAAAGAAAAAATCCATTTACGATTATTAATAGTATTGATCGCATAATGCAGAATTTTAAATTGATCAGAATGATGCGGGTTTTCCATTTTTCGAAATATTCCAGGTCACGGTAAACAACCAGTAGCGCTTAAGCGTGTTGTAATACGATTCCGTAAAACTGTAGCTGTTAAAGCTTCGATTATAACCACGGTTTTGGTTGAGGATATCATATACACCAAGTCTGAGTTCCAGCTCATTTTTCATCAAACGTTTGGTGATATGAGAATTCCAGTTGGTAAAATTATTGTTAGCCGGGAACCTGGGATCTTTCTGACGGCCCTCAAAGTTGATGTCCGTGCCCAATTCCAGTTTCCAGGGTAAGGTCACACTGCCGCTTGCCCAGCCTGTCAGTTGCCAGTACTCGGCATTTGCGGCGGAATTGACGGAAGCCTTACTGGTATGCCAGCCAAAATTGGGGCTTACATAAAACTCGTACTTATCTTTCACATACTGACTAAAGGTCACGCGCATACCATAGGAACGGGTGTCGGTGACATTCTTAACGGTCTGATTGGTCTTCGCATCGTTGACAAAATCCACATTGCGGTTGAAGTTGGCGTTGGGTCCAAAACCGACCCTCCATTTGGTATCGGGAATTTTAAACCCATAGTCCAGGTTGATATTACCCGAATACACTCCATTCACATTCACCGTCTGGTAGATACGACGGCCCACGCTGTCGATGGTACTGGATTGTGAGAATGCATTTTGTGTAAAAGTAAAATAGGTGTTCATCCAGATATTTCTTTCTTTCAGAGCATTCCAGTTGCTATAATTCAAACTTACCGTATGCCGGAAAGCCTGGTCAAGGGCGGGATTCCCAATATAAATATTCAAAGGATCTGTGTTAACACGGATAGGCTGCAATTGTTCCAGCGAAGGCGCCGTGGTTGATCCGTTATAATTGAAACGAATATTCTCACTTGGCTTCAGCTTATACGTAAGGTTCGCTCTCGGGAAAAAATTGATATAGTCGTAGCTGAAGTTCTGCTGATCGGTGATATTCTTCTGTACGAAATGACTAAAGGCGACCGAACTACCGAATGAATAGGTAAGCTTTTTCTTGTTTATTCGGAAGTTTAACCCGGGTGTATTGACCAGCCGGTTGAACTCAAACGCATTACTTAAGGAATCGATACGCTCTGTGTATTTACCCGAACCATCATTTTCATTAGTGATGCGTTCATTGCTATTACCGTTAACGCTTAAAGCATAGCTAAGCTCAAGGTAAACATCTTTTGCCAGGGGCTCTGTATAAGCAATTTTGGTACTGAAGTTTTTGGTTTCGTTGTTACGGATATTTTGCTGATCGAGTGTATCTCTGTAATCGATCAAACCTTTACTGTAATAATTATTCAGCGAGTAAAGCAGCCCCTCATTTTTTGAACGATTCCAGCCAAACTCTGTGTTGACCGATAAGGTACGCGACAGCTTTTTGAATTTATGACGCCAGAGCAGGGTAGTGGTGATAGCATCGTTTATGGCATCATTGCTGGTATTGCGCCTGCTATTGTTGATGGAATCCATCTGGTCGTTGAACGCTTCTGTATAATAATTATTCCTTGTCAGGGTTTTATTCTCATTGGCCCTTGTCGTCCATTTCAGGGTATTACTCGAATCAATGGTAGTTTCCAGGGTAAGATTAAATGAATGTTTATGGGTGGATGAATAGTTGTCGCTTACGCTGTTGGCCGTCCAGCTTGTATCCGGCAAAAATGTCTGGGAAAAGGTCCGTGTTACACCGGGAGCATTCACTTTTATAAATTTGTAACCGGCATTCAGGCTTTGTTTGTTGTTATTAAACTTATTGCTGTAATGCAACCCCCCATTCCAATTGCGGGGAATTCCCTTACGGCCCCCATAGTAATTATCATCACCGCCATTCCACATCATGTACATGCCGCCGTCGTCGGTGATGCCGGTTTCAACACCCTCCATACCACCGCCATAATTATTGGCATCCTCCCAGTCGAGGTTGGTACGACCAGTATTACTCATGATACCATAAGTGGCGATCTTGCGCTTTCCTTTGAAAGCGTTTAACATGATGGAGTTGTCATATTTGTCTTTGAGACCGCCACCGGCTTCAATCTTACCGAAATAACCTTTCTTTTTATCCTCTTTTAATTTAAGATTGATCGTTCGATCCTTAACGCCATCATCGATACCTGTAAACTCGGCCTGGTCGCTTTTTTTATCAAATACTTCCACTTCTTTCACAATATCCGCACGTAGGTTTTTGGTTGCAATACCAGGATCTGAACCAAAGAACTCCTCACCGTCTACAAGTACCTTGGTAACCTTTTCACCCATGGCTGTGATCTTACCATCCTTATCAACCTGGATACCCGGCAGTCGTCGTAATAGTTCTTCCACATTAGCACCTTCCCTTACCTTAAAGCTATCGGCTGTATAGACCGTTGTATCACCTTTGATCCGAATAGGTGATCCACTTTTGATAATCACTTCGGCCAGCAACTTGCTCTTGGGTATCATATTGATCGTACCCAGGTCGGTATCTGCGTTGCTTTTCACTGAAACCTTATCAAAATAATCACCAAGGTACGGGTGTGTAATCATGATGAGGTATTCACCCTCCTTAATATTGGGAATTGAAAACTTTCCGGCTTTATCCGCGCGATCAAACTTCACCAGGACTGAGTCTTCTACCCGAAGAAGAGATATTACCGTATGCTGAAGATTTTTATGATCGGTATTATCGACGACAGTGCCTTTTACTGAATTGCTCTGGGCCAAAGCGAAATGTACAAATAGGGATAGGAAAAAGGTTAGAGTCAGTCTGGTTTGCTTTCTCATGATGGTTTAGTATAAAATGTAAGGTAGGTTGCAGCCTCAACACTATCACCCTCATTTACATAGGCGGATCAAAAATGCTGATTTATGGTCGCTTATAGAATATATCAACGATTATGTCGTGTTAATATTTCACTAAAAAGGCGTAAGTTGTATCAGACGCGCAGTAAAAACACCGACCATGACCGACCAGAGTAAAAATAAAGGTGAACCTAAAGAAAATATGCCGGACGCTATAACACATGAACTGGGTAATGACTATGCTTCCACGCATTTTATAGATACTACAAAATCGGTTTGGAATTATTCGCTTTTGACGGATGAAGATGTCAGAAATTTCCAGAACGGAACACATTATCGTTTGTACCAGAAATTCGGATCTCATTCGCTGCAGGTGAATAAAGTGTGGGGTATGTATTTCTGTGTGTGGGCACCTAATGCCACGCAGGTAACGGTGAAGGGAAATTTTAATGACTGGAACAATAATACCCATCCGTTACAACCACGGTGGGATAAAAGTGGCATCTGGGAAGGATTTATACCCGGGTTCAAACTTGGAGAAGTTTACAAGTATCATATCGTTGGATTTGCGGGTCGCGAAACGGATAAAGGCGACCCGTTTGCCAATTTTTGGGAAAAGCGACCGCAGACCGCGTCCATTACCTGGGATATGTACTACGAATGGAAAGACGGTGAGTGGATGAAGCAAAGAAAAAAACACAATTCACTTGATGCACCCTGGAGTGTGTACGAAGTGCATCTCGCGAGCTGGCAAAGGCCCGACCGTCATGATGAAGAAACTTATAACACCTATGAACAGATAAAAGCGGCGCTGGTACCATATGTAAAGGAAATGGGATTTACCCATGTGGAACTGATGCCGGTGATGGAACATCCCTTTGACGGGAGCTGGGGCTACCAGGTGACCGGCTACTATGCAGCCACCTCTCGTTTTGGAAACCCGCAAGGCCTGATGGAACTTATCGATGCATTTCACAACGAGGGCATCGGCGTGATCCTGGATTGGGTGCCTTCCCATTTTCCATACGATTCGCATGGACTATTTATGTTCGACGGCACGCATACATACGAGTATGCCGATATGCGAAAAGGCTTTCACCCGGACTGGAACAGTTATATTTTTAATTACAAAAGGGGAGAGGTAAAATCATTCCTCATCAGTAATGCACGGTTCTGGTTCGACAAATATCATATTGACGGGATCCGTGTTGATGCTGTTAGCTCGATCCTAAAACTCGATTATTCACGTGAAGAAGGAGAATGGGAGCCCAATGAGTTTGGCGGCAACGGCAACCTGGAAGCGATCGCTTTCATCAAAGACCTCAATGAAACGATCTATCGCGACTTCCCCGATGTACAGACCATCGCGGAGGAAGCTACCGACTGGCCGGGCATATCACGACCTACCTGGCAGGACGGGCTCGGCTTTGGTATGAAATGGATGATGGGCTGGATGCATGATACACTTGACTATTTCAAAGTAGACCCGCTGGGAAGAAAACATCACCAGGATAAATTTTCGTTCAGCATGGCTTACTACTACGACGAAAATTTTATGTTGCCATTTAGCCATGATGAAGTCGTACATGGAAAAAGCCCCATGCTCTACAAAATGCCCGGTGACGAATGGCAGAAATTTGCTAACCTGCGATTGATGTACACCTACATGTGGACGCACCCGGGTGCACGACTTTTGTTTATGGGGGATGAGTTTGGACAAACTACCGAATGGAACTATAAATCTGAACTGGACTGGCATTTATTGGAATTTGAGCCACACCGTCTGTTAAAAGATTGTGTCGCCGCTTTGAATAAGTTGCTTACATCGGAACCTGCTTTATATCAAAATCAGTTTAATGTTTACGGGTTTGAATGGGTAGACCTTAATCACCGGCAGGAATCGGTGGTTTCATATAAACGTATGAGCAAGCAAACCGGGGAAGACTTGTTGATAATTTTAAATATGACCCCGGTGGTCAGAAATGACTGGACGGTCGTAGTAAGCGGCAAAGCTTATATCGAGGAAATATTTAATAGTGACAGCAAAATATTTTGGGGTACCGGCAACGTTTATAATCCTTTTATACGTTCAGAATTAATCGACAATGAAAAAAATACTTATCGGCTAAAGGTAAATTTACCTCCCCTGGCCGCGATTATTCTCAAATAATATAACGGGATATTAACCTTGTCCCTCCATTATTTGAGCAGGTTATGAAACCGATTCTCATAACTAAATTCTAACTTGCACCGTATTGAAGAACTGTTAATATCCAATCCATGATCCGACAAACCCTTATACTTATTCCCGTTGCCATTGGCGTCAGCATTCTGACGCATGCCCAGACTATATCTGCGGATCCGCGGCCCAACAATGATAGTGCTGCATTTTACCTGCAAAAAGGTATTCAGGAAAAACAAACAGGCCGGCGGATGGAAGCCCTGAAAAATTTCGAAAAAGCTTATCAACACGATCAGAATAATAAAGTGGTAGTAGGAGAGCTCGCTGCTTCCTATCATGATCTCCGTAAGTATTCGCAGGCCAAGGACAGCTATCTTAAACTGGAAACACTCGGCGACCAATCGCCCCGAACCTATAAACAGATCATGGATCTTTCATACAACCTGAAGCAAAATGAGGATGTGATCGCTTATGCCAATAAACTGAAAAAAGCCGATCCATCGGAAAAAGTAAGTTTCGTTATCGGGAAGATCCATTACCAGGACGAAAATTATGGTGAAGCGATCAAATACCTGGAAGCGGCAGGAAAAGAAGACAACAGCAATGCGGAAGCGCCCTACCTGGTTGCACGCAGCTATGCGGATATGCAAAACTATAAGCAGGCGATCCCATACTTTTTAAAAGCTATAGAACTGGATACGTCTAAAAACAGCTGGATATACGAACTGGCACTGATCTACTACGCTATCCATGACGACAAGAATGCCCTGAAATACATGTTGCTGGCAGGTGAAAAAGGTTTTAAACGCAGCAATGAATATTTGGAAAACCTGGGTATTGCCTATCTCAATCTCGGCCAGCTCGACCAGGGTGTTGGTATCATGAAAGAGATCCTGAAAAAAAGACCCAGTGATATGAACATCTTGAACCTGGTAGCCGAAGCCTATTATTATAAAGGCAAATACCAGGAAGCGATCGATTATTGGGACAATATCCTTACTTATGACAAGGAAAATGCATCCGCTTTATACATGATCGGGATGAGTTATCAGAAAAAAGGAGAAAAGGAAAAAGGTCAGTTTCTCTGCGATAAAGCCATCGAGATGGATCCCACGCTTTCCGCGCTGAAACAAAAAAAGCAATTACCAGTTGGCTTGTAACAAAGTGCTAATGTCATGATGATCGCAACCATGGTGGCTTCGCCAATAGCGAAAAAATGGCTATCTTTGCGGCCATGCAGCAGCTAGTACAAATAAGGTTGTATTTCTTTTCCAATTACAAGGACTTCAATAGTTAAACCCCGCCTGGCGTTCTGGCCGGACCGGGGATTCTGCTTTTCTCTAATTACATTTCTGAATTAAAATTTAATGCTATGCACCAGCATGTTCTATATGCATGGACGCATTCGTCTATAAAACGCATGTACGCTATATCAAGTTTTAAAGCCTTCGGCAGTTAACCCCCGACACTGATTCGGGGGCCCATTTTATTCTTTTATAAAATCAATGGCACATAAATGCTGAATTGTTCATTTAAAACCTGAAGAAATGGAAACTACACAATCCAGTCGGTTGACGATAGCGAAAAACGACCACGATATGCTGATGCATTATTTGCGAACCAATAATATGGAG
>JAEYVW010000203.1 GCA_023429365.1 Bacteroidota bacterium | reverse complement strand
GAAAAAAACGCCGATCAGCACGACAAGTGCACAAACGACAAAGCCTACGATGGCAAGAAATCTCGCCCAGCGTGCAGCCTCAGCAAGGTGTGCTTTCCCTGTTTGATCGACCGTGAGTCCGAAAAGTGATGAACCCTGTTGTTGTTCCATAAAAGTTGGTTTTGGTGAAGACTAAATATACTTCGCTTTTTTGTCAAATAGAAGAATAGCTTCGAACTGCTGACAGGACAATCCAGGGAAGGAATACACTAAGAAAATTTACCGCGTAAACAAACTCTTATAAAAGCGCCACGACCGCGATCAGCATGATGAGCAAAAACAGCATCATAAAAACACTGGTGATGGCGAAATAGGTTTTCAGGTTACGGAAGCTTTGACTGAGCCTTTCAGGACTGGCGCTGGATACCGCGCTTGTAACAGTGCTGGCAAACCTGTATAAAAAATAATTAATCGCCAGCCCGATCAGGATGGTGATGATAGTGCCCACTACGCTTCTTTCACCCGAAAAAATAGCCGCCGAAAAACCTTCCTGCTGTAAGCCCACGGGCTCACTGTCTGTCCCGCGGACCAGTTCGGCGATATTGAGCAGGTATCCAATTACAGTTGTCGCCACTACCACCATAGCCCATGATGCCAGGCTGCGTATATGCGCTTTTGCAGTCGCGGCAACTTTTAATTCAGAGGAGAAAATATCGTTTTGTGATTCCATAAAATCCGCTTAGAAGAAGGTCACCAGGTTTCCCAACAAGCTTAGGATGCTAATGACACCATAAATAATAAAAAATGATTTAAGATCGGCGAGGCCATTATTAAAGACGTCCTGCTCCTTAGTACGAATGGCTGTCCTGATCCGGCTGGCGCCACGTATGAGTAAGCCGGCCATCACACCAATAATTACTGCGACGAGTAATAACAGCACTACAACAAACGCCACTGCTCCCTGCGAGCCCTCGCCTCCAAAAGCATCATCGACCAGCAGCACGATCTGGTTCCAGCCAAGTAGCAGCATCAATAAAACCAGGCCGATACAGATCACAAGCAATACACCCAGCATTCTTTGCCAGCGCGAGGTATCCAGCATTTCCTCACCCGTAGGATGATCGATTTCCAGGTCAAATAAAGAAGGGTCTTGTTCCATGGGTTCATTTTATTTTATATCCCCTCAAGGGACAGGGATTGTCTTGATCTCCAAATTAATTTTGTTTAGTATGCCCGTGCAAACAAAACCCGCTGCCCGGAAGGCTTCCCGGTGAGGATACATTTGCCGTCCTCCTTCGGGTTGTTGAGCGGGATGCATCGGATAGTAGCTTTTGTTTTTTCCTTGATCGCATTTTCGGTTTCAGCACTGCCATCCCAGTGAGCGGATACAAACCCTCCTTTTTCATCCAGTAATTTTTCAAATTCATCCCAGCTATCAGCATTGGTGATTTGTGCCTGCTGGTAGGTTTTTGCCCGGTTGAACATACTGTTTTGAATATCCAGCAAAAGTCCCTCAGTATATTGCGCGATGCCATCGAGACTTACCGATTTTTTCTCCTTCGTATCGCGACGGGCTACTTCCACTACGTTATTCTCCAGGTCTCGTGCACCGATAGCCAGCCTGATGGGTACGCCCTTCATTTCATACTCAGCAAACTTCCAGCCGGGACGGTTGTTATCGCTGTCATCATACTTCACCCGCACGCCCAGTTTCTTCAAATTGTCTGTGATTTCTTTCACCTTACTATCAATCTTCGATTTCTGATCATCACCCTTATATATCGGCACGATCACCACCTGGATGGGTGCGATCTTAGGAGGCAGCACCAGTCCCTGGTCGTCGCTATGCGCCATCACCAGTGCGCCAACCAAACGGGTGCTCACACCCCAACTGGTTGCCCAAACATATTCCAGTTTATTTTCCTTGTTGGAAAACGTCACATCAAATGCCTTCGCGAAATTCTGACCAAGGAAATGGGAAGTACCTGCCTGCAGGGCTTTGCCATCCTGCATCAATGCCTCGATGCAGTAGGTATCCTCAGCGCCGGCGAAGCGTTCGCTTTCTGTTTTCACGCCACGTATGACTGGAAGGGCCATAAACTCTTCCACGAAAGTGGCATAGACCTCCAGCATTTTTTCGGCTTCCTCTACTGCTTCCTCCCGGGTGGCATGCGCGGTATGCCCTTCCTGCCATAAAAACTCGGCGGTTCGTAAAAACAGCCGGGTCCGCATTTCCCAACGAACCACATTAGCCCATTGATTGATCAATAATGGAAGGTCACGATAGGATTGTATCCAATCTTTGTACGAATTCCAGATGATGGTTTCACTTGTGGGCCTTACAATAAGTTCTTCTTCCAGCTTTGCTTCGGGATCCACGATCACCCCGCCCCCTTCCGGGTCATTTTTTAGCCGGTAGTGCGTGACGACGGCGCATTCTTTCGCAAAACCTTCCACATGTGCCGCTTCCTTACTTAAAAAACTTTTTGGAATGAACAATGGAAAATAAGCATTCACATGCCCGGTATCCTTAAACATTTTATCCAGTGCATCGCGCATGTTTTCCCAGAGCGCAAATCCATAAGGTTTGATAACCATACAACCTCTTACCGCTGAATAGTCGGCCAGCTCGCCCTTGATCACGAGATCATTGTACCATTGCGCATAATCCTGTGCTCTTGAAGTAATTTCCTTGCTCATATATTGTTATTCATCATGTTTTACTATTCATTGGGGCTTATTCAACCACGATCCCCAATCATTTTCAAATTTTCAAATTTCCACATTCTCACATTCTCACATTCCCACATTTTCATATTCTCACATTTTCAAATTTTCACATTCTTTAACACCTTCTCCTGCAATTAATTGCCAGTAATCGATGTAACTTTGGACAAACGACCGTTTGGCAAAACCTAAGTCGCACAAAAGTAGTAACTTCAACATAAACTGATAAACCCATTTGCCATGAAATCATATATTCCTATCCTGGCAGTCACCCTGGCCGTTTTCAGCAGTTGCTCCACGGCATACAAAGCAGGCCAAACGCCTGACGATGTGTATTATTCACCCACACAGCCCGGGGCGGAATATGTGAATATGGAGAAAAGGGACGACCGCTACTACCGAGGCAATGACCCGGATTATTATGAAGATCGATTCCTAAGAATGAGGTTGAATAACCGGTATCGCTGGTCGGCACTCGACGATTATTATTTCTATAATACTTATGCCTACAACGCATACGGCAGATACAACAACTGGTACAGCCCCTGGAACAGTTATTGGGCATGGAACAGTTTTTATAATCCTTACAATCCCTATTGCGGCGGTTTACCTTATTACCATTACGGCGGCGGAACTATTATTAAAAACCCTATCGCGTCAACACCACCAAGCCGTGCAGCGGTCTTTAACCCCAACAGTTATTTGAATAATTCAAATACCCGTACAACCAGTTCGAGGAGTATATTCAATAACAACAACAACAATAATAATTCCCGCTACAACAATTATAATAATACGAACAATCGCAACCGTAATGCCGGCTCCCTGGGTGAATCCATGAGGAAGGTGTTCTCTGGTTCGGGCAACAATAATAATTCCTATTCAACTCCTTCACGGAGCTATGAACCTTCTTCAAATAGCAGCAGGTCTTCATCTTCTTCATCTTCTTCGGGCTCACGAAGCAGTGGAGGCAGCAGTGGAGGTTCGAAGCGACCGCCGAGATAAGTTGTGACTTGATAGTGAAAGATGTTGATCCCCGCGATTCACAGGTTGATCGTAATAAGTAAAATTTTATCGACGCGAGAAATCATACTTGCTATAACTATACACAGCATCCCGTTTCCGCTGGTAACTATAGCGTATACTTCCCCTGCTATGTCTATACGGAAAATGAAATATAACTGACATGAAAAAGAAATTAAGTCTGGTCGTCTTTAGCCTGTTTTCCGTTACAGTTTTTGCCCAGCTGCCGGAGGATGTCCTCAAGTATTCCTGGCAGCCAGTGAATGGAACCGCCCGCATTAGTGCGATCGGTGGCGCCATGGGCTCGCTGGGCGGTGATATTTCAGCGCTTTACGTCAATCCCGCCGGACTTGGATTTTTCAAGACCAGTGAAGTTGTGATTTCACCGGGGTTCTCTTTCCTGAAGAACAAATCGAATTTTCGCGGCACTAGTGATTCTGATAAAGACTCGTGGTTCAACCTTGGCACAAGTGGTATAGTAGCTGGCTGGCAAAGCAATGGCCGCTGGACCAGCAAAGCTATTAGTTTCGGCATAGCCCGCACCGCTAATTTCAGCAGCAAAATATTTTATCGCGGTCAGAATGATTTTAGCTCACAGGCTGAACAATATGCTGCGGATGCAGTGGGTGGCGGATTTATCGACGATTTGCCTTTCAATACAAATGTATCATATGGCACCCGGCTCGCTGCCTGGAATTATATGATCGATACGGCAACGATCCCCGGCCATGCAGGCATTGATATAGTTAGTATGGCGATGTGGGACCAACTAAAGAATGGCGGCGACTTTTTGCTCGACCAGTCTCACTCCATTGAAACCAGCGGCGGTATTACGGAAATATCGGTTGGATATGCGGCCAATATGGATGACCGGTTTTATCTCGGTGGTTCCTTAGGCCTGCCAATTGTAAACTATAAAAGAAAATCCGTTTTTTTGGAAGAAGACGCTACCGGGAACAACGACAATAATTTTAATTTCAACCAGGTAACGGAATATTTTTATACCAAAGGACTTGGCCTCAACCTGAAACTGGGTATGATTGCAAAACCTTCACCATTTGTCCGGCTTGGTCTCGCGGTTCATTCTCCCACTTTTTATAACCTCAAAGACAGGTATAACGGAAGCATGACAACCGACCTGGAAAATTATCGTACCACGCCAGGCGCGCTTACGGTAGAGATGGACGATATATTGAACCAGGGTGAAATACCAAGGTACGAGTATCAACTAACCGGGCCCTGGCGAATTATGCTAAGTGGATCCTATGTGCTGAGAGAAACGGAAGATGTTAGTAAGCAGCGGGGGTTTCTTAGTGCCGACGTCGAATACGTCACACACAGCAGCAATCGCTTTTCCAACTCGGGAGAGTTTACCGATAATGGATATTACAATGCAGTGAACGAGACCATGAAGGATTATTATAAGGGAGCATTCAATTTCAGGCTTGGTGGTGAATTGAAATTTACTACCATCATGACCAGGCTGGGATTTTCTTATTATGGTAATCCCTATTCAGACAAAGAGCTGAAGGGAAATAAGATGTTCCTCAGTGGTGGACTTGGTTACAGGCACGCGGGCATGTTTATCGATCTAACCTATATCCATGCATTAAACAAAGACGTGAATTTCCCTTATCGCCTCCCCGACAAGGCCAATACATTTGCTAATACAAAAGGTTCAGGTAGCAATGTGATGCTCACTTTTGGGTTTAAGATTTAAAAGCCTCACCCCCAACCCCTCTCCCAAGGAGAGGGGAGTAGAACCCTCATTTGTAAGATAACCTGGATAGCTTAGATCCAGTATCCAGCATCCAGTATCAAGTATCTAGTATCCTGCATCATGAGTAGACCGGCTCCCAACTGTATCGCCGCGTCAGACGGGGACGTCAGACGCTGGTGAACCGACTAATCATCCTCTCCTCCACGCCTTTCATTCCTCCTGGTCAGGCTAAAATCAGCATCGCCGAATTTATAACTGAAGGTGATCCTGAAGTTTCTGACATTCCACCGGCGGTATGAATCCTGGTAAAATGTTTCTGTGTCATAGATGGTGCCCCAGCGTTGTGTATTAAACAGGTCGTTGATGCCAAACGTGATGGTTGCCTTGTTATTCTTTAGGAAATCCTTTCGCATGGCCAGGTCTACCGCGAATTCCGGTTTACGCCGCCCCTGCGGTATCACTTCCTCAGATTCATATTCGCCGTTAAGCTGGAAACTCAAATTATTGAATATAGATTTTGGCTTAGTGACGATCTTGTAATCCGCGGTCAGTTGCGCTTCCCAGTTGAAACCATCATTGCTGAGATCGAGCCCTTTTACTTCGGCCTTCACGGTGCGGTATTGCAGGTTAAATGAAGGAGTGATATTGAAATTGGGTCCCAGTTTATGTTGCAGTACAAATTCAGCACCATAACGATTGGTGGTATTTGCGTTGATAAATGTATTGAGAATGGCATTAGGGTCCACGCCCGCATCAGCGAGGTCGGCATATTGTGCCGCGGTGATGGTATCACTGTATTGGGTGATATCATCAGGGTTATTGCGCAAATACAGCGAGGTTAAAAAATTACCCTTGGGATAATCTTTACTATAGTTTACTTCAAAGGAATTGATAAACTCCGGCCGCAACTGGGGATTCCCCTGGCGCAGGTTGACCGGGTCGTTGATATCGATAAAAGGATTGATCTGCCAGAAATTCGGGCGACGGATCCTCCTGGAATAATTAAATTGTAACTGGTCAGTTTCATTAAGCTGTTTAGTGACAAATAAACTGGGGAATAGCGCGTCCCATATATTTTTGATGTCGGCAGGATACTCGTATCCAAATTTCAGCGCGCTGTCAATCAGCTCACCACGGAACCTGGAATACTCACCACGCAGGCCAAGCTGGTAAGAAAAACTTTTTCGTTTGGTACTATACGTGAAATACGCCGCGTTCACCATTTCGTTGTACTTATAATTATTACTCAGCGGCAGCTTTGTCTCTGAAATGTTGTCAACAGAAAACGCATTGTAAAAACTCCTCGAATCGTTGTGAAAGCTCCTGATACCTGCTTCGATCTTGGACTCCTCGCCAAATGGATGTGCATAGTCGGCCTGGAATGTTATCTGGTCGTTTTTACCACTTCCTTCATTACGAACTCTCGAAGAAGGGCGATATACTGATCCGTCGGGGTATGAATAGGAATTGAGAATAGTTGAATTTTCTGTGTTCTCACCGGAGTTGTAGGTGATATCAGCTGTCAGCTCTCTTCCCAATTGCGGGAAACTATGTTTGTAATTTAGCCTTGTGCTTTTGCGATCAAACCTGGAACGAGCTGCGGCACTCCTATTCCCGAAATACTCCATCACCTCGTTACTATTGAGGTATTGCTGGTCCTGGTTTTCCTCATTGGAAAATCTGCCGGCACCAAAATGTTGGGAGAGCGAAAGAGTATTGCGGTTGTCAATAAAATAATCCACGCCAAATCGCACCGACCTGAAACGTCGCATCCTGTCATTGACGGTGTTTTGGTTAAAATAATCCTGGACAACACCGTTAGACTTGTTTTGTCTTTTTGTTTCGCCCCGGGCTTTGCCACCCGACTGGTTATAACCGCCGCTGGCGAAAATATTGAATTTGCCCTCACGCATGTTCAGGTTAAGATTGCCATTGAGAATCTCGGGAGTACCAACTGAAACCGATGCGATACCGTTCAACCCAACTCTTTTATTTTTCTTTAGCACGATATTCAGAATACCGCCTGAACTGGCAGCATCATATTTGGCTGAGGGGTTAGTGATCAGTTCAACTTTTTCAATATTCTCAGCAGGTATCTGGTCGAGAGTAAGTATGGTAGGACGCCCGTCAATGAAAATCTGGGGTGAGCTGTTGCGTAACTCAACATTTCCATCAATATCTACTTTCAGTGACGGGATATTTTTCATCACATCAATTGCGGTACCTCCTGTTGCAGTAAGACTTTTAGCAACATTATAAACCTTGCGGTCGATACCAAGTTCCAGTATCGGCTTATTGGAAACCACGGTAACCCCGCCCAGTTCCTGTACATCTGCCGATAATTCTATATTCCCAAGATCACGTTCACCTGAAAGACTGGCGCCATTTTCAATGGTTTGTTCGAATAGCTGGTATCCTATCGCGGAGATCACCAGCCTGAAACCAGGCTCGTCCGGTAGATTAGTAAAGCTGAAATCTCCATTTGGTTTGGTCAGCATTCCGGTAACCAGGGTATCTGTGCCCTGTTTATAAACCTGGACAGATGCTGCTTCAATACCCTTGCCTGAATTTTTGTCAACCAGTTTGCCAAACAACCTGTTTGAATTTATTCTCATACCGGGGATATCCGGGGTAGGTTGCTGCTCCCGTTCGATCTGCGAGTACAGGGTTTGGACAAATAAATGCGTGACAAAAATTGTAAGGATAAATTTCATGCTTTTTGTTTGAGACAACGGCAATGCCCGCATTGCTGTGTGCCGGTGGATAGGATTACAAAAATCTTGTTAAGCCAGATGGGCTTATGGTAGTTAAAAAAGAGGCGTAAAGATATACAATAGCGCT
>JAEYVW010000109.1 GCA_023429365.1 Bacteroidota bacterium | reverse complement strand
TCTCACAGGTGGTGAACCGCTGGTCAGAAAAGATGCTGCTGACATTATCCTGGCGCTTTCCAAATTACCGGTAAAGCTCACACTCACCACCAATGCGACCCGGCTCCATCATTTTGTAAATGTGTTGGAACAGGCGAATATAAAATCCCTTAACATCAGTCTCGATACCCTACAACCCGATAAGTTTATATTGGTAACCCGCCGAGACCAGTTTAACCAGGTATATAATAATATCAATACCATGCTGGATCATGGCTTTCACGTGAAAGTCAATATGGTGGTGATGAAAGGTTTTAATGAAACTGAGATCAATGATTTTGTAGCATGGACAAAAGACCAGCCCGTGCATGTACGGTTCATCGAATTCATGCCATTTACAGGTAACAGGTGGACAAGCAACCAGGTTTTTACGCACCGGGAGATGCTTTCGCTTATTGAGACAAAATATCCATTTCAAAGGCTCCAGGATGATGCGCATGATACTGCCAAGGCCTACCAGGTGCCTGGTCATACAGGAACATTTTCCGTGATCAGCACCATGAGTGAGCCGTTTTGCAGCGGCTGTAACCGGATCAGGCTGACAGCGGATGGCAAAATAAAAAACTGCTTATTTTCTAAAGATGAAACCGACCTGCTCACGGCTTTTAGAAACGGGGAAGACATTGAACCCCTGATCCGCCAAAGTATTGCTTCCAAATCCAGGGAACTGGGAGGACAGTTTACAAGCAATTTTGAACAGCTCCACGCTGAAGAAATCGACAACAGGAGTATGATCACGATCGGCGGTTAACACCAACAATACTACACTAACATATCTTTTCTACAGAAAAAATAAAATGAACGTAAAATCAGCTTACAACACCTGGGCAGAACAATACGACACTAATGAAAATAAGACAAGAGACCTCGAAGGGATTGCCTTAAGGAAAGTCTTGTCGAGTATTCACTTCAATAGTTGTCTTGAGATCGGTTGCGGCACAGGAAAAAATACAGCATGGCTTGTCACCAAGGCCGGGAAAATATTAGCAGTAGACCTTTCCGATGAAATGTTGACAAAGGCCAAAACAAAAATTCAGTCGGACAAGGTCGAATTTATACAGGCAGATATAAATCAGGAATGGAATTTTCTGAATAATAAACAATTTGATCTAGCTACATTCAGCCTGGTCCTGGAACATATAGAGGATTTGGACAGCATCTTTAAAAAACTAAACAAAGCTGTAAACACCCACGGACACGTGTATATCGGCGAACTACACCCATTCAAGCAATATAATGGAACGAAAGCGAGATTTGAAACAGAAAGCGGCCTGCAAATAGTAACCTGTTTCAACCACAATATTTCTGATTTTACAAATGCTGCAAAAAATCATGGCCTTGAACTTGTATTGTTAGAAGAGTTTTTCGATAACAACAACAAAACAACTATTCCCAGAATTTTGACATTGCTATTAAAGAAGTCAGGCGAATAATAAAATTGAATCCCATTGAACAATAGAATATTCAATAAATCTTAGTTTGAAAATGACATCGCAATCGCCAGGTTCCGATTTGATTTCCGCCAACGAAGCAAAAGAGACGATACTTCGTTATGCCCTGCCTTTAACACCTAAGACGGTTTCCCTGCTCGATGCGGCAGGCCTGGTATCAGCTGAAGATGTCATTTCCTCTGTCGACATCCCAAATTTTAACCAGTCATCGATGGATGGCTATGCCTTTTCATTTAAGGACTGGAAAAGGAATCACCCCATGAAAATAATGGGTGAAATGGCAGCCGGCATGGGAGCACAGTTTGAGTTAATACCGGGTACCGCAGCCAGAATATTTACAGGCGCACCTGTACCCAATGGTGCTGATACGGTTGTGATGCAGGAAAAGACCAGGATCGAAGAAGGATTACTGTTTATCGAGGATACAACGTTACAGCCCGGTTCCAATATTAGGGTAAAAGGCGCCGAAATTAAATCAGGACAATTGGCGATAAAAGAAAACAGTTTGCTAACGCCTGCCGCCGTTGGCTTCCTGGCTGGAATCGGAATTACACATATCTCAGTTTACCCACTGCCAAAACTAAGTATTATCGTCACCGGTAATGAACTCCAAACGCCCGGTGAAGCCCTGCAATATGGACAGGTATATGAATCCAATTCCTGGTCTTTGCAGGCTGCTCTACGTCAGATGCATATCAGGGAAACAAACCTGCATCGCGTGGAAGACACACTCGGGGCGGTTGTGGACACTTTGAAAAAAGCACTTGCTGAATCAGACGTTATATGCTTAACCGGTGGCGTAAGCGTGGGTGACTACGATTTTGTGGCAGCAGCAGCACAAGAACTGGTAGTAGAAAAAGTATTTCATAAAATAAAACAAAAGCCAGGTAAGCCTTTCTATTTTGGTAAAAAAGGGAATAAACTGGTTTTTGGTTTGCCTGGTAACCCGGCATCGGTAATGAGCTGCTTTTACATATATGTAGAACCTGCTTTGAAAAAGATCGCCAGGTTAAACTCCGCCATCCGGAGTATCCGGGTCCCGATTTTGACGGGTTTTAAAAAAGCATCCGGGCTGACGCATTTTTTAAAAGGGTTTTATGATGGGCAGTCTGCCGTTCCACTTTCCGCGCAGGAATCATTCCGGCTTAGTTCATTTGCAGATGCCAATTGCCTGATCAGGATAGAAGAAGAAGTAAGCGTTTGCAATGCGGGCGATATCGTTGAAATTCATTTAATACCTTAATTTGCTGCATGGATATCTTTATCCTTTTCTATATTCTGCTTTTCCTTGTGGCATTTTTATATTCCTCGGTCGGCCACGGTGGAGCGAGTGGTTACCTGGCGCTGATGGCTATTTTCTCGGTTGCGCCGGATGTTATGAAGCCCACGGCCTTATTACTCAATATTTTTGTATCCCTTACTTCCTTCATTCAGTTTTACCGTGGTGGACATTTTAACTTCAAATTATTTCTCCCCTTCGCGATCGCTTCGGTTCCCATGGCATTTATTGGAGGATTAATAAACGTAGAAGCGTTTATTTATAAAAAGATTTTGGGGGCTTTGATGTTGATACCGATCGCCCGCTTTTTGCTTTTCCGGAATATCCGGGTTGATGAAATAAAAAAATCAAGTTTGCCAGTCTCGTTACTGGTCGGAGCCGGTATCGGGTTTTTATCGGGTCTTATCGGCATCGGTGGCGGAATCATTCTTTCTCCCGTATTGCTGCTGTTAAAATGGGCCGACTTGAAACAGACCGCAGCCATCAGCGCGCTGTTTATTTTCGTCAATTCCCTATCCGGGCTTGCGGGTCAATTTACAAAAGGAGTTCAGTTCAGTTCCGATATGTATGCTTATGTAGCGGTGGCTTTTATTGGAGGAATCTGCGGCGCCTATTATGGCTCCCTGAAATTCAAGCAACCGATCCTGAAATATTTGCTGGCAATCGTATTGATAGTGGCTGCTTATAAATTACTATTCACAAAGGCATAAATGGGGACAGGATATCTGGAGCCTCTTTACCTCTCTATCTTACTTCTCTCCTAGGGCTGTTGGAAGTCCATCCATACTCAATAGATTTTTCTCCTTTTTATAGTCTTCCAATCCCTGCGCTCCTTTCTTTTCGGCCCATTTGTAAGCATGATCCCTTTCCCCCGTGTATTCATAGTATGGCACACCAAAGCCGCAGGAAGTCTGCACGCGGGTTATATCCGCTACGATAATCTGCCTGGTAGCAGGCAGCAATGTAAACTGGGAGGACAATTCATCCCACTCACCTTCTCCAGGCAACACTGTTTTTCCCTGTCCATATAAGCGTAAAATATTAGGTGGCCCGTCGAACGCGCAAAACATGAAGGTAATTCTCCCATTCTCCAGGAGATGGGCCGAGGTTTCATTACCGCTTCCTACAATATCCAGGTAGGCGACACGGTTGGGTGAAAGCACCCGGAAAGTATCCAGTCCTTTTGGAGAAAGGTTGATATGCCCTTCAGCACTTAAAGGCGCTGTGCTGACGAAGAACATATGCTGGGCTTCAATAAACCCGCGGTGATGATCGAGGATAGTATCACTGAATTTTCCCATTCCGGATAAAATTAAGGTTAAGCTTAAGGCAGATAGCATGCAAAGATATTGATCTCGTACAAGAGTGCGGCCGCCCATAGGTGAGGTGTATAAAACCTATCCCCCAGCCTTACCAGGAACCTAATTCGTAAATAAGTAAAGACTAAAGTAAATTCGTGGTGATGAAGATCGAGATCCTTTTATTTGGCCAGCTGACCGACCTGCTAAAAACCAGTTCGATCTCTGTGGAACCTGTCGATGACACCAATGAGCTAAATCGCGTTTTGCAAGCGCGATACCCGGCATTACAGCGGGTCAGGTATGTCATGGCTGTAGATAAGCAGACAGTTACCGATAATGTTAAACTAACTCCAGGTAGCTTGGTCGCCCTGCTCCCCCCATTTTCCGGTGGATAAAATGAATAAAAAATTTTCATATGAACGATACCAGCGCCAGGTGCTTTTAAAAGAACTTGGTGAAGAAGGTCAGCAAAAGCTGTTGGACGCAAAAGTGCTCGTTGTTGGCGCCGGCGGACTCGGTTGCCCTATCCTTCAATACCTTACCGCAGCCGGCATCGGAACGATTGGCATAGTGGACGATGATATTGTGTCGATACACAACCTGCATCGCCAACCATTGTACGGACCTGATGATGTAGGTGTTTCAAAAGTGGTTGTGGCAACTGCCGTTTTGCATCGGCAGAATCCGGATGTTTCCTTTGAAGTGATCAACGAAAGGCTTACTTCCGGAAATGCCCTGGATATTTTGAACAGGTTTGATATCATTGTTGACGGGACCGACAATTTCGCCACGCGTTACCTGGTAAATGATGCCTGTGTTTTACTTGGTAAGCCGCTAGTATTTGGCGCCGTGCTTCAGTTTGAAGGACAGGTTGCGGTTTTTGATCCAAACATTGGAAAGGAGGCGGCAAATTACAGGGATCTTTTTCCGGACCCTCCGAAGGAAGATGAAGTTCCGAACTGCGCAGATGCCGGCGTAATCGGCGTTTTACCGGGTATCATCGGTACTTTAATGGCCAGCGAAACTATCAAGTGGATTACGGGTATTGGTACGCCGCTCATCAGCCGTATGCTTACTTACAATGCACTGCAAAACCAGTTTTATGAATTTAGGATCACAGCACAGGCAGGAACCCGGTCGAAGATCCCTGCGGATGCCGAATGCTTCAGCAATACTGACTATGTCTGGCTCTGTGCGGCAACTGAAACGGTACCGCAAATAGACATCCATACATTTGAGCAATTGCGCCGTACTACCGATATTGATATCATAGACGTAAGAGAACCGGGAGAGAAACCGGAAATAAGTGCTTTTCAACATCGCAAGCGGCCGCTTTCACTACTGTCGGGACTTGAGTCCTTACCCGGAAGAGATACCATCGTGGTGTTCTGCCAGTCGGGTAAAAGAAGCAATCAGGCGGTTGCACGCCTCATGAATTACTGGGGTGATGGAAAAAAAATATTCAGCCTGACAGGTGGGATCGAAGCCTGGACAAAACATCAAATGACGAAAACGCCATGAAAGAAAAAAATCCGAAGAATATTTTTGTACAGGGCCCCATAGCCCCTTCATTCATTGCAGAGCGTATACAAAAACATACGGTGCGTACCGAAATCGGTGGCCACAGCATTTTCCTGGGACAGGTACGGGCAGACAATATCAACGGAAAAATAGTGAGCGCCATCGAGTACACGAGCTATGAAGAAATGGCGCTGGAAAAAATGCATTCGATTCGGGAAGAAATATTTGCCAGGTTCGAACTCACCTGCATGCATGTTTATCATAGCCTGGGCAGGGTAGCGGCGGGAGAAATATCCCTTTTTGTTTTTACCTCATCGGCACACCGCAAGCCCGCAATAACCGCCTGCGGGGAACTGGTGGAAAGGATCAAAGCCGAACTACCCGTGTGGGGAAAAGAAATATTCGAAGATCAATCTTTCCAATGGAAGGAAAATAACTGATACGATTTAAAAACAGGCAATATCATCATGGTCAACATCACCGATAAGATCAACACACTTCGACAGGCGGTAGCCGTGGCGATACTAAAAGTATCAAAGACAGAAACACTCCAAATGATAAAGGAAGGCAGAGTGCCCAAGGGTGATGTCTTCGAGTTTTCAAGGGCGGCAGGCCTGCTGGCCATCAAAAAAACAAGCGACGTGATTCCCGACTGCCATCCTCTCCCGGTAGAATACGCTTCTATCCGGCATTCGCTGCAGGAGATGGAAATCATTATCACCGTGGAAGTGCATACGATCTACAAGACCGGGGTCGAAGTAGAAGCCATGCACGGAGCGGCAATCACGGCGCTTACCATGTATGACATGCTCAAACCGATCGACAAAGGCGTTGAAATATCCACTATCAGGCTCGATAGTAAAAAAGGTGGAAAAACGGAATTCAGAGAGTTGTCAACCGGTGAAATCAAAACAGCAGTCGTAGTTTGTTCAGATTCAGTATTTGCTGGCAAAAAAGAAGACAGCAGCGGCAGAGTCATCAGGGAAAAGCTGGAGCGGTATCAACTAAGCGCTGATGATTTCTCAATTGTGCCCGATGAGAAAGAGTCGGTTCAAAACAGGATAAAGGAAAGGGTTCAGGAAGGCTTTCAACTGATCCTGCTCACCGGAGGCACGGGTCTTTCCTCAAGAGATATAACACCCGAAGCAGTGAGGCCCCTGATTGACCGCGAGATACCTGGGATTATGGAAGCGGCCAGGAGCTATGGCCAGCAAAGAACACCGTATGCCATGCTATCGAGAGGTGTAGCCGGATTTGTCAACAATACACTCGTGATCACACTACCCGGTTCGCCGAAGGCCGTATCTGAAACCATGGATGCATTGTTTCCATATATACTGCATATCTTCAAAGTAGCCGGGGGAATGAGACATGATGAGGAGATGGGGTAAAAATTTTTTCTTCTGAATTTGACCTTCCAGGTTTCGGGTTTCCGGGTATCAATACTCCACTCCGCCGATTTTTTTTATTTGGTCCAGGTCGCTGATGTCGTACACCAGTAGGCCATTGCTGACATAACAAAGTAAAACATCATTATAAGGTATAACGTCCATGTATTCGGCGTCGTTCACGGTATACATCAGTGTCGGTGACTCGGGATTTTTAATATTAACGACCGAAAGACCAGCATTACCGCGGCTAATGAACACGACAGAGTCACGCAGTCCTAATCCGCCAGCCTGCGACAGGGGCAGAAGACTTTTTTGTAGAGGGTTGGTAATATTTTTTATATCGTAGACATACAGTCCATCCTGCGCAGGGCCACATGCGGAATTACCGCGGAGCGTAACATAAGCCACCATATCGTTTGCCACAACAGGATCGCAACTGCGGACATGCCTGGCCTCACCCAGTTTCACCGGCTTGCCGGGATCCGTGATGGAGTATATATACATACCATCCCTTGAACCGATAAAAAGTTTGTCCCCGTAGGGATAGATGGTCTCTACTCCAAAGCCCACGTTTATAGCATTTTTTTGGACAGGAGTAGCCGGATCTGTCAGATCATACACCTTCAGCGAGTTGTAATCTGCAAGGTAAAGATGATTATGTGCGATGGTGAAGCGCGCCAGAGAACCGCCGGTACCCGTATCGTCTGACTGCGTAGCATCATTTGACTCCTTGGTACAGGCCAGGCCAGCAACAACGATCAATGTACCCGCAGCGATGAAATGTTTATAGGAAAGCATAATTTTTTTTATTGGTAAAAGCAATTGTTATTGTAAATAGAATCGCGAACCCATCCCGCCAGTATTTGAGCAGAGGATAAAAACAGGTTCGGGCATTCAAACCATACACCATGTTCCGGCGGAGGCAAAAACTCATGATAGCTGGCGCGATATACTTCCTGGCCCTGGATAAATGCCTGTTTGACACGCGATACTTCCTTCACCTGCTGCCAGTCACTGATATCGACCACGACAAGGTCGGTGAATGAATTGGTATAAAGATAATTTCCCCTGATTGAGATCTCCGAGCTTCCCAGTATATTGATAAATCCAATCGCATGCATGGCGGATGGATCTGTATTATCAAATACATGGATCCCCCTGCCCACATCATTTTGAAACACCAGGTTACCCTTAGCATATATCTTTCCGGGAATATCGATAGGACGGGCTGCACTGGCTTTGATCTCAAGTACGGAAGAGTCTAAGGTATAGACGGGTTTAAAACCCCAAACTTTGACCAACGGTGGCTCGGGTACCGTATTGCGATGCAAGCAAGAGTAAAGACTGAAAATGGCAGGCAGTATGATGAAGAAGTATTTTCTCATAAATACGCCTGACAAACGAAAATGAATAGCCGCTGCATTGCGATACGTTTTAATTTTAGCAGGGATTGAGTAATAGTCATATTATGTCACGAACTGCACCGAATGGATCATGGGCAGGTAGTTATTTAAAGTCTGCCAGGTTTCCCCACGGTCTGGCGAAAAAAACAGGTTGCCCGTAGTGCTGCCAAAAGCCACCGCATCACCCGATACAGCAAGCGCGTGCCGGTACACGATGTCGAAACAATTTTGCTGCGGCAAACCGTTGCGCAGTTCTTTCCATGTCTTTCCGCCGTCATCCGTGCGACAGATACATAGCGCGCCATTGATGGCTATCCTTAACTCATCGCTGGTAGCGGGCGCAACCCATGCCTGGTCGGGATCATCATCGGCAACGGCGATAGCGAATCCAAAACGGGCCGGGCCATCCTTTTGCCCGATATCATACCAGGTCTTTGCACCATCAGTCGATCTGAAAATACCGCAATGATTTTGCTGCCACATGATTTCATGGTTACAGGGTGAGGCAACGAACAAATGTGGATCGTACCCGGTCTCTGCATTGGGATCAGGCAAGAAATCCGCACGCATGCCTTTATTCCTGATTTCCCAGGTATTACCGGCATCTGTTGTCTCAAATACGCCAGCGCAGCTGATGCCGATATGTACGCGGTCTTCGTTGGCGGGGTCAACGACTATCGAATGAATGCCTGGTTCATCCCGGCCACCCCCAAACCAGCCGGTCTTTCTTGTTGAATGATTCCACAATGACTCAACAAGCCGGTAACTATTACCTGCATCTTCACTCATGAACAGCCCGCCAGGGTCCGTACCCACCCATAAACGTGACTGATGACTGTTACCGCCATGAGACATAGCCCATATGTAGCGCGTGGCTGCCGGTACGCCTTCTCTCAATTCCTCGCCTTCAGGATATGCAGGTGCATTTATCTCTTCCCAACTTCTTCCGCGATCAAATGAACGGTGAAGTTTAACGCCCCAGTGCCCATGATCCAGGCTTGCCCACCAGGTGCCTGAGCGGGGATCGGCATAGGCAATGGAGACCGGAGCCCCTTCAAACGAAACATTTTCAACCTGCCAGCCATGGCCATTGTGGCGATAAGCGATAAGACCCTTGCGGGTGCCAAGTAATAATGTAGAAAGCATATGATTAGTTTGAAATGGTGATCATCCACCCGACAAAGCCTGCATTATGTAGATTTCGCTTTTCTCATCAAAACGATCTGTCAACGATACGCGGTCATGTATCATCGCACCATCAATAAAGATGTTGACATGACGTCGAAGTCTTCCCTGTTCGTCGAGAATATAGTTGGAGATACCGGGATAGCTGGCATCCATCTCCTTCAACACTTCTTTTATAGTCCTGCCTGTTGCCGGAGTGTCTCCAAGACCTGAAAAAAATCGGCGTAAGGCATAGGTGAATTTAACTGTTGGCATCGATTTGTTGTATGTTCCGGACCTGCTAAAGATAACAATCCGGCGCAATAAAATACCGGTCGACTCAGACAGTTGACCGGTACTTGACGCATGCTTCGATCAAACGAGTTCTTCTTTTGCTGTTTTATTGTATTCTTCGATAAGCCTTTTCTGGAGATCAAAGGGTACAGGCTCATAGGCCAGGAAACTCATTTTAAACTTCGCCCGGCCCTGCGTGATCGAGCGCAGCGAAGATGAATACCCGTCCATTTCTGCAAGAGGCACCCGGGCAATGATTTTTTGAAAATGTCCCTCGCTGTCGATGCCTTCCACAATCGCACGACGGCTTTGCAGGTCGCCCATCACAGCACCGGTTAGATCATCGGGACATAAAACTTCTACGCGATAGATCGGCTCGAGCACCTGCGGATCTGCCTGTTGGAAAGCCTGTCGGAACGCCTGCAATCCTGCGATCTTAAAGGAAATATCATTGCTGTCGACAGGGTGCATTTTCCCATCGTACACGCATACCCTAATATCCCGTGCATAAGAACCGGTCAATGGACCATTGTGCATTTTCTCCATTACCCCTTTCAGGATGGAAGGCAGGAACCGCGCATCTATGGCGCCGCCTACAATACAATTATAAAATACCAGTTTCCCACCCCAGTCGAGATCATAGGAATCCCTGCCTCTTACTGTGAGGTCTCTTGGTTCATCCAGACCTTCATGCCAGGGTTCAATGCGCATAAATACTTCTCCAAACTGCCCTGCACCTCCGCTTTGCTTTTTATGCCGGTAACTGGCATCGGCCATCTTGCGGATCGTTTCGCGGTAAGCGATTTTTGGTTTGACAAATTTCACTTCCAGTTTGTGGTTGTGTTCGATCTTCCATTTCGCAACCGCCAGATGCATATCTCCCTGGCAATGGATCAGGGTTTGTTTCAACTCAGGTGAGACTTCTACAAGCAAAGTGGGATCTTCTTCGCGTAGCTGGTGCATAGCCTGCGAGAGCTTTTCCTCCTCCCCCTTTTTCAGGGTTTCAATAGCAACCGTCATATTGGGTGGCGGAAACTCGATTGAAGGCAATTCGTAATTTTTACTCCTTGCGTGAAGTGTATTGTTTACATGGGTGTTCTTTAATTTTAAAGTTGCACCGATATCTCCAGCCACCAGTTCATTCACATTCGTACGCTTGTTACCCTCTACCAGGAACAATTGAGATATTTTCTCTGTCACACCCGTTGATTCATTTTCAAGTTCCATTCCTGTTTTAATGGTGCCTGAGTACACCTTAAAGAACGACAGTTCACCAACATGAGGCTCAGAGACAGTTTTGTAAATAAACATACAGGCCGGGCCATTGGCATCACAGGCCAGTTTTTCACCCTTCTTTGTCACCTGCGGCGGCATTTCATTCGCGCTGGGGCATACATTATCGATAAATCCCATCAGGCGACCACTTCCCATGTTTCGTTCTGCTGATAAGCAAAACAAGGGGAAGATATCGTGGCTGATCATAGCTTTCTTCATACCTGTTTTCATCTCATCCTCATCCAGTTCACCTTTATCGAAGTATTTTTCCATCAATGTTTCATCATTGCTGGCGATAGCTTCGATCAGTTCTTTATGAAGTTCGTCTGCTCTCTGTTTTTCCTCATCGGGTATCGGTAGCTTCTCAGGCTTGCCACCGGCGTCCTTGAATTTATACATGGTCATTCGCAGAACGTCGACAATCTCATGAAAACCCGAGCCGGTTTGCCGTGGATATTGCACCACGACTACTTTATTACCAAAATGAGATTTTGCTTCCCGCACAGTCTTATCAAAATCGGCATCATCATCGTCCAGTTTGTTGACGGCAAAGATCATCGGCGTGCGGAATTTTTCTGTGTATTCCCAAATGATATCCGTTCCTACTTCCACACCCATTACTGCGTTGAGCAGCATCACACCGGTATCTGCCACACGTAAAGCGGAGATCACTTCACCCACAAAGTCATCGTAGCCTGGTGTATCGAGAATATTTATTTTATAGCCCCGCCATTTTGCGTGGAGGAGTTTGCTGAAAATAGAATTACCACGTTCCTGTTCCAGTTCGTGGTAATCTCCTGTAGTATTTTTATCGGCTATATTGCCCCGGCGGGTGATGAGGCCTGCTTCGTAAAGCATGCACTCCGCTAAACTGGTCTTGCCTGAGCCGGCATGGCCCAGCAAGACAATATTTTTGACATGTGAGGTATCAAATTCTGGCATGATAAATAATTTTAAAAGTTGAAAATGTAATCTTAGTCGCTGAGTACCGTTTACAAGTTCAATACAATTATCTGCATACCATGTCCTGTATCGATTAGGATCTACCGGGAAGTGTGTTTCACATTAACTGCAACCAGTGAATCTATAAACTTGTAAACAAAATTATTCCTATGACGTTCGGCTTAAAAATTCCTCAAATTCATCTCTGAGGTCCTGAAGTGTGGATTCGAGTCTTTGATACTGATCGAGCAGGCTCTCATGCTCCGCCATTGTTTCATGATTCAGCTTGCTGTTGACATTCATATCATAATGCATCTTCTGCTCATGCGATTTAACTGCATGCTTTAGATCGTGAATGTTGATAAGCTGAATGTGGAACTGGTTGTGGAGGTGTTCTACCTGTTGAAGTTGATCCCTGGAGAGTGAGCGGCTGGCTGTGTCCTGGAGTTTGATCTTATCTTTCGAAAATTCGTCGCGGTACTGACGAAGCTTTTCTCTCCAGGAATTACACTCTCCTGTGAGCTGTGAAGTTTCTACCTGAACCATGGGATTTTAATTTAAAAAGTGAATAATCGTGTTTACTCAAACTTTTTCCCTGGGGTTTTGGATGGTGTATGTAATTTAAAACTTCTTTCCCGTAAAAACAGGTTTTTTTTAGCACAAATAAGCCAAAATTGAAGTGATTTTAGAGACAACTAAGTGTAAACTCTTTATTTGCTGTTTATCGTACATTCATCGTCTAAACACTAATTATGCTCGAGCCGCAATTCAGTCCATTTCCGGTATTGGTAACCAACAGGCTAACGCTGCGAAAGATCAGCGAGGAGGATATCCCTTCTATATTCGTTATGCGAAGCAGCGAAGAAATGATGCGTTACATTGACCGTCCAAGAGCAAAATCAATGGAAGAAGCGGCTAAACTGGTCCGTGCCATCCTGGAGTCGCTTGAAAAGAATGATGGAATCACCTGGGCTATCACCCTTACAGGTCAAAAGGATGTGGCAGGAACCATTGGTTTCTGGAAGATCACCCGGGAGCACTACAGGGCCGAGATCGGTTACATGTTGCGTACAGAGTACCAACACCAGGGAATTATGCAGGAAGCGATGAGAGCTGTGTTAGACTATGGTTTCAGCGTGATGAACCTGCATTCGGTGGAGGCCAATGTCAACCCTGCCAACCAGGCTTCGATCAGGCTGCTGGAACGTAATAATTTTATACTCGAAGGCAGGTTCAGAGAAAACTATTTCTACAATGGTCAATTCCTGGACAGCAATATTTACTCACTGCTGACACCGCTGAAACAGTAAATCTATTTTTAAAATCTCGCTCTCATCGTCACACCATATGTTACAGGATTTCCAATGTGGATGGCGCCGAAATCGTACGCATAGGCAATATACCTGGTATCGGCCAGGTTTCGGCCCCAGAACATCAGCTCTCCAAACCGGGCACTGATCCCTACTCTTACATTTAACAAACTATATGCGTCCTGGGAGATATTGTTGGAAAGATCGAAATATTGCTCCCCCAGGTGCATCCACTCACCCCTTAACACCAGTTTCAATTGTTTACGGGTGCTGAGACTAAAACTATATTGGGCCGCCAACATGGAAGTGATATCTGGCGTAAAAACCTGCTTTTTACCCGCCAGGTCGACAGATGCACCGTTTTGCGACAATTTTAAAGTCTTATACGTAGCATCCGTAAATCCAAAATTGTATTCAATCTCCAATCCTTTGACAGGTGTAGTAGCGAGTTCCAGTTCCGCCCCCTTGCTGTTTAGCTTCCCTGCATTGCGGGTAATCGTGATCGCGTCAGGTAATATCAAAGTAGGCACCTGCACATCAGTGACCTGTGTCAGGAAAAATGCCATATTCAACCGGAGGCGATTATCAAAGAAATTGTTTTTGATACCAATCTCCAGGTTATTGCTGTACTCAGGTTTGTAAGGGTATAATGGAGGCTGGGATGGATCAGTGGCTGACAATTGTGTAAGCCCCCCGGTTCTGTAACCCCGGCTATATGTCACAAACAGGTTACTACTGGAGGCCAATTTGTACATGATTCCAAGTTTGGGAGAAAAGGCGTTAAAACTCGTTGTAGCGCTTGTATCAGGGCGGGTCACCATGGGTGGGTTCGAAGACTTCTGGTACTCGCCCAGCACATTGAACTTTTTCTTTTCATAGTCGAAACGCAGACCGCCGATGATATCGATCTTATCATTTATGGCATAAACCACCTGTCCAAAAACGGCTCCACCACTGTTCTTGCCTGTAGATGAAGTGATAGATGAAAAATCTGTATCAGGTGCACCCATCATGCCGGCATCCATACCAAAATGAGTAGCCTGTTTAACTGGATTATCCTGTTTGAACAAATAGGCACCTGCGGTCCATTTCAGTGAACTGGTATTCATGGCGGGTGATGAAATTTTGAATTCCTGCGTCCATGCGGTTACCTTATTCCAGTCATCACCATAATTATTGATGATAGTGATGCCGTCAATCGGTGAAAAATCACCATCGAGTGGCAGCGTGTAATATCGATGGTTGGATTGGTATGCAGTCTGCGAACTAAAATTAAAAGTGCGACCGGCATAGTTTGCCGTAAAAGAACCATTAAAAGTATTGTCGATCATTTTAGACGTCGCATTCTGTGTCAGAACATGACCTTCTTTTAGGAACTCTTCAAAGCTACCGGTGGGGAATGAAAGTGGAAACGGACCATTGTTCCTGTTGTCGTTGTGTTTCGCATTCAAACCAAGCGCCCATTTTTCGTTGATGATATATTTCAGGTAATAATTGCCAGTTATACTGTTTTGTTTGTCATATGACGAATTAGTGAATTCGTTTTTATAAAATCCATCCCGGCTGTTATACATGATGGAAGCACCTGCGTATAATCTATTTGCAACAATCGGAGTTCGCAAACCCGCAACATATCGCTGTTGGTTATAGTTCCCTAAAGAAACCTCAGCAAATCCGCTGGTCTTATTGGTGGGTTGTTTGGTGATGATATTGATCACTCCGCCCATCGCGTTGCGACCGTACAGTGTTCCCTGCGGACCGCGTAACACTTCGATACGTTCCACATCAAACAACTGCGGAATATAGGTATCAAGATTAAACTGGTTTACACCATCAATATAAGTTGCAACCGCCTGGTCATAGGATGTGGTAGCGATACCACGGATGGAAGTTACATTTCTCTCATCACCAGAGTTGGCTGAATAAAGATTGGGAACAATGGCGGTAAGTTCACGTGTATTCCACAACCTGAACTGCTGCACCTGGCGCGCAGAAAGAGCAGAAATACTGAATGGAATATCATGTAATGATTCTTCCCTTTTTTGTGCGCTGACCAGAACTGCATCCAATTGTTGCGATTCATCCTCTAGCACAATTTCTGTGGTGCCTGATCCTGGTAATAGGACATCTAAATTGAGCGTGGCATAGCCAATAGCTGAAATTTGAGCTGTGTACTTACCTGCGGGTATATTATTTATATTGAAATTTCCTTTGCTGTCAGTTGCAACACCCCTATTCGTATTGAGAAGATAGATAGTAGCACCGGCGACGGGGAGATTGTGAGTATCGGAAACTTTACCGGAAAAGCTGGCGAGTTGCTGGGCCTGAACACCGGAATAGAACATAATCAATGCCCCTAAAAATAGTATTCTCATAATGCGGATGGTATTTAAAAGGATAAAAGTCTATCAAACTGAATCTAAGACTTATACAGATTAATTGAATAAGTCATAATCAGTTATACAAAAGTGGGTGATTTTTATCAAAAATCAAAGCATAGCCCTTGTCTCCAAAGACAATCACGCATTTTTAACTGCTTTCACCAGATGGATCGGCGCCGTTCTTTCCGTTATCGGATGGCTTCGGAGCGGAGGTATTGTTCCTGATCTTTAACTGGAAATCTGAATTGAGACTGATCACATAATTGTTTTGCCTGAGTAGCGCCTTCGAAACCTCGTCTTCCATTAGCGCAGCTACCAGTTCCTTTGCAGGCGCAGACTGGCTGACTGTTTTGAAACGGCCTTCCACCAATTCAATATTGAAGGAGCATGCCGGTTTACGACTCCTGCTTCCTTTTTCAAAATCAATTCGGTTTAATCCCATGCTTTGTTCTGCTGATGCTGATCTTTTCAATAAGATCCTGATAACAGGTAAATACTTGTTCCAAACCTGTGAGTAAATATTCATTATATTATTTTTAATCGCTCCGTGGTGGCCTGTTATGCAAATTTACTGATCCCGGCACAAACCATATATTGCGTAAAATTTTATGCATGGTTTTGCGATTCGCTCCGGTGGCCAGATTAACTATGCTGATTATTGCGATAATGGCATGGTTTGCGCTTGGCCTCCAGTTATATCTCCTGGTCAGCAATGGGGAACAATCAGGACTGACCCCTCTCGGAGCGGTGTGGAGATTCCTGGCTTTTTTTACCATCCTCAGCAATTTGCTGGTGGCTATCAGCCTCACCTGTATTTTGAATAATCCGGAGAGCAGGCTGGGGCGCTTTTTTTCAAAACCGTCGACACTTGCTGCAATCTCACTTTATATCCTGATCGTGGGCATTGTTTATAATGCCATACTCCGGTCGCTCTGGCAACCCGTGGGGCTTCAAAAATGGGCGGATGAGTTATTACATGTTGTCATTCCGGTTTTTTACGTATGTTATTGGCTCATATTTGTTCCAAAAGGTTCGTTGAAATGGTCGCTTATGATTGTTTGGCTGCTTTATCCTGCACTTTATCTTGCTTATGCTTTGATACGCGGCCGTCTTGAAGGTTTCTACCCCTATCCTTTTATCAATGTGACAGAATTAGGGTATGGCAAGGTTATGACAAATGCCGCAGCCCTGCTTGTTGTGTTTATGGTAGGCGGAGCTTTATTTGTTGGTATCGATAAAATGATGAAGCGGGCAACCGGGGCTGCTGTCTCCTGAAGCTTATGATAGAGTATAGCAGTCAAACTTTATTTTTGATAAAATATTTACATGATCTTCTACAACCCGAAAGACTGGTTTACCTATATTTTCCGATTTCATAAAGCAGACACGTTCCGGAAACTCGTGCCTTTGATGATCGGAGTCGCTATTTATTCAGGAATTATCGCGTACCTCGAACTGGAATACTGGAGACTTTCATCTTCCAGCTATGTAAAAAACATCCCGCTCATGCATGGGCTCCTGGGTTTCGCCATTTCAATGCTGCTGGTATTTCGCACCAATACCGCTTACGACCGCTGGTGGGAAGGTCGAAAGCTGTGGGGCCAACTTGTCAACAACAGCCGCAACCTGGCTTTGAAACTCGCTGCATTTATTCCGCAACAGGAACAGGCACAACGATCCTTTTTTCGTAAGATCATTCCTGCCTATGCATTTACACTTCACAACCATTTACGATCGGAAAAAGTCAGGGTTGAGCTTTTCGCGGAAGATGAACACCGCGAGGTTTTTAAATCGCTCGATGATTCCAAACATCTTCCCAACCAGGTGGCGCGACTGATGTTTCAGCATGTACAACAACTTTACCACGACAAAAAGATCTCCGGCGAGCAACTTATCGTTCTAAATAGCGAGCTTCAGTCCTTTACAGATATTTGTGGTGCCTGCGAGCGTATCAAGAATACGCCAATCCCTTACTCCTACAGCGTTTTTATAAAAAAATTCATATTTATATACGTGATGACCCTTCCGTTTGGATATGTGTTCTCCCTGGGCTATTATGTGATACCTGTAGTGGCTTTTGTTTTATATGTATTAGCCAGCCTGGAAATCATTGCTGAGGAGATCGAAGATCCTTTCGGCGGTGATCCAAATGATGTACCATCGGATAAACTCGCAGAAAATATACAACGAACGGTTGCGGACATTCTATAAGCCTAAATCTGGGACAATGATTAGGTGGATTTTTCGTTTTACAGGGGTGAAGCAAATAAATCCGATATGAAAATACCAGGTTGGCCCATCTTCATAATCACAGTCTTATTTACCTCCTGCAGCAAGTCCGGTACGGATAACCCAGATCCCTGTGAAGGACCGGTTAAAACATGGGCGGCAGATGTAAACCCCATCATTCAAACTTATTGCAACCAGGCTTCCTGTCATGCGAGTGGAAGTGTGAACGGACCAGGACCCTTGACCAATTACACCCAGGTATTTAATGCCAGAACAGTTATCAGGGAAGCCATAAAGTCAGGATTTATGCCGCAGGATGCGACACTGAGCGCCACACAAAGAAATAGTATCATTTGTTGGATCGACAACGGCGCTTCGAATAATTAATATATCCCTTGTTATTTCATTTCAGAGAAAAAATCTTCATTCCGCTTTAGGTTTCTCAATATATTTAGGCAAAAAATCAAGGATGAAGAAAAAAATTTGCTTTGCCGTTTTCGTTTTATGCTGCAGCATTTCGTGGGGACAGTCCACACTCAACAAACTCACAGTCGAAAATATCATGAGAGACCCCAAATGGATGGGCAGCTCTCCTTCCTCTCTACAATGGAGCGTTGATGGCAAAATGCTTTTTTTCAACTGGAACCCCGACAGGGAGCTGGCCGACTCACTTTATTATATCACGCTCCAAAATCAAACACCTGTAAAAGCCACACTGGCTCAGCAACAGGCGCTGGTCACCAGCAATGCTGCACGATATAATAAAGTTCAAAACGCGTATGTATATAATAAGGATGGTGATGTGTTTTACACGGACACTAAAACGGGGAAAACCCGTCGGGTAACAGAAACAACAGATTTTGAAACCAACCCGCAGTTTTCATTCAACGAAACAAAGATCGTTTACAGCCGTAGTCAAAATCTTTATGCCTGGGATATAGCTACAGGTGAAACACAACAACTAACCAACCTCAAGACTGGTGAAGCTTCCGGTGCCGGTCAGGCCGTGGGCCCAAGGGCGGGCAGGAGCGCTGCGCCAAGGGCAGCAGCTGCAGGCTCGCCACAGGAAGAATGGCTGAAGAAAGATCAATTGCAGTACTTCGAAGTTCTTCGCTCAAGAAAAGAGAAAAAAGATAAGGGCGACGCATACACCAAAGCTGCACGCCCAAAAGAATTGCGCAGTATCAGCATCGAGGATAAAACATTACAATCATTAAACATCAGTCCCGACGGCCGGTTTATCAGTTATCGCCTTTCAAAACCTGCTTCCGGATCAAAAACGACGATCGTTCCGAGTTATGTTACCGAATCAGGTTTCACAACCGACTTACCAGCCAGAACCAAAGTAGGTGCACCGGAAGCCAGTTCAACATTCTATTTCTACGACCGCGAGCGGGATACCGTGTGGACGGTAAAAACTGATTCTATTCCTGGTATTAATGATCTGCCCGACTATGTAAAAGATTACCCGAAACAACTCGAAGAGTTTAAGAAAAAGAATTCACCGAGGGATGTGAACATCACAGGCGTCTATTGGTCACCAGCAGGAGGAAATGTTTTGTTGGATATTCGTTCACACGACAATAAAGATCGCTGGCTGATGCTTTGGGATACAGCTACACACAAGTTGAAGCTGGCAGATCGCCAAAGAGATGAAGCCTGGATTGGTGGTCCTGGAATGTTTGGTAGTATCGGCTGGATCAATGAGAATACCTGCTGGTTTCAGTCGGAAGTAACCGGCTACTCACATCTGTATACATTCCATGTTCCAACCATGGCTAAAAAAGCATTGACTTCAGGAAATTATGAAGTGCTCCGGTCGCAGTTGTCAAAAGACAAAAAATATTTTTATCTCACAACAAACGAAGTGCACCCAGGAGAACAGCATTTTTACAGGTTACAGATTACAAGTGGAAAGAAGGAAAAGCTAAGCTCCGGTACCGGGTCGCACCAGGCAACAGTATCACCAGATGAGAAAAACCTGGCCATACTTTATTCTTATTCCAACAAACCCTGGGAATTATACCTCCAGGAAAATAAACCGGATGCAAAACCTCGCCAGGTTACTACCAAAGCACAGAGCGAAGAATTTAAAAGCTATGCATGGCGTGATCCAGAACTGATCAGTTTCCAGGCAGAAGATGGCGCGAAAGTATATGGGCGACTTTATAAACCTGCAAACCCCCACCCCGCCAAACCCGCGGTGATCTTTGTGCATGGTGCGGGTTATCTGCAGAATGCACATAAATGGTGGAGCAATTATTTCCGTGAATATATGTTTCACAATTTGCTTGCTGATAACGGTTATTATGTACTGGATATTGATTACCGCGGTAGTGCCGGTTATGGCAGGGACTGGAGAACCGGGATATATCGCCATATGGGCGGCAAGGATCTTTCCGATCATGTAGACGCAGCGAAGTATCTCGTCAACAGCTTCGGCGTGGATCCCAAACGGATTGGAATATATGGAGGCTCATATGGTGGCTTTATTACACTGATGGCAATGTTCAATGAACCCGATGTATTCGCGGCTGGTGCATCGCTCCGACCTGTTACAGACTGGGCTAACTACAACCATCCGTATACTTCAAATATTCTAAACGAACCCTTTAATGACACTATCGCGTACAGGAAGAGTTCACCATTATATTTCGCGGAGGGTTTAAAAGGCGACCTGTTGATCTGCCATGGCATGATTGACGTCAATGTACATTATCAGGACGCAGTAAAACTTACGCAGCGTCTGATTGAATTGGGGAAAGATAACTGGGAACTGGCTTCTTACCCATTAGAAGATCATGGTTTTGTAGAACCCAGCAGCTGGACAGATGAATATAAGCGGATATTTAAACTGTTTGAACGATCGCTAAAGCGATAAAGTTATGGGAATTTGGAATTGGGGGCTCAACCCCAATTCCATACTACTAATACCCAATTCCCATGTGATTGTCCAAAGCTGAGGCACACGACTCTCACTCCCATGGTTACGATCAAACTTCTCTATATTTGTGTCTTAACAAAATACGGTTATGGCGAAATTAATCGAAGATTTTGATGCTAACCTGGCAGGTGAAGAAGGAAAAACCGAAGAAACAAAAAGCAGCTGGTTTAAACGTATAAAGAAAGGTATCAATACCAAAACCTCTGAAAAAAAAGAAACTCCGGAAGGGCTCTGGACCAAATGCCCGGAATGTAATTATATCTGCACTATTTCTGAACTCCGCGAACATTTGTTTGTTTGCCCTAAATGCAGTTACCATCATCGAATCAACAGCAGCGAATATTTTGATATATTATTTGACGATAGCGAATACACGGAGTTGTTCGATAATATTCGGAGCAAGGATTACCTGGAGTTTACCGATTTAAAGCCTTACAAAAAAAGGCTGGAGGAGATCTGGAGTAAAACCGATCTGAAAGATTCCATGAGGGTAGCGGTTGGAAAGATCGGCGGTATGGACCTGGTGATCGCCTGTATGGATTTCGAATTTATCGGAGGTTCGCTTGGGAGCGTGATGGGAGAAAAATTCGCACGCGCGGTTGATCATTGTATCCAGCATAAAATGCCATATCTGGTCATTAGTAAAAGTGGTGGCGCACGCATGATGGAAAGCGCATTTTCACTGATGCAACTGGCTAAGACAAGTGGTAAATTATCGCAGCTCAGCGACGCGGGACTGCCGTATATCTCTTTATTAACCGACCCCACTTTTGGCGGCATATCAGCTTCTTTCGGTATGCTGGGCGACCTCAACATTGCCGAGCCGGATGCGCTCATCGGTTTTGCAGGCCCACGCGTCATCAAAGAAACTATCAAAAAAGACCTGCCAGAGGGTTTCCAGCGAAGCGAGTTTTTGCTGGAACATGGCTTCCTGGACTTTATTGTACCCCGGGGCGAGTTGAAAAATAAACTGGCTACAGTCTTAATGCTACTTAAAAATTAATAACAACAAATTTGCAATGCACAACCCCAACCACTGGCCGGGGTTTATTAACTTAGTATACCTGCCACAGGTGCTTATATTTGCCTACTATTCATGAACGAAATCAGGAACAGATCAGCCTACCACGAATACTTCATAGATGATAAATATGAAGCGGGTATGGTATTGCAGGGCACCGAGGTAAAGTCGATCAGGGGTGGGAAAGTAAGTTTTAATGACAGCTACTGCCTGGTGCACAAGGGTGAGATTTGGATAAAATCCCTGCATATCGCCGAGTATTCACATGGCAATCTCAACAACCATGTACCCTCCCGGGATCGTAAACTGCTTTTGCAGAAAAAAGAGATCAGGAAAATTGAGGCCAAACTGAAAGAAAAAGGATACACACTGGTGCCACTTCGTATTTTTTTTAATGATAAGGGATTTGTGAAAATGGAAATTGGACTGGCTAAAGGGAAAAAACTGCACGATAAGCGGGAAACCCTCAGGAAAAAGGACGTAGAAAGAGAAATGAAACGATTTGTCAAATAAATAAACCGGCGTTCAGCCTCAGTAAGCATGGTTTTTGCCAAAATTGCAGCATGAAGAAATTGATCATTATTGTTATTGTAGCGTTCGCTATCTCTCCAGTCAAAGCACAAACAGTGTTCGGCTACTGGTATGGCAAGGCCAATGTTCAGACAAAAAGCTCAGCCAGTAACTATCTCGTAGAATTGATCCTTCAACCAGAAAAAGGCCACGTAAAGGGTATTCTCAGCTACTATTTCAAAAATACATTCCGTAGTATGCAGGTGAAAGGAAACTACAATTCAAAAACACGACAGCTCAATTTATACAACATTCCTATTACCTACTACGGTTCACTTGCAAGTATGGAAGTAGATTGTGTCATGAACCTGCTGGCAACTTTGAGGGTAGCCAAAGCCGGCTCTAATCTTATTGGCTCTTTCACCGGTTTGCCCGACAACAAGTATATGTGCGTTGATGTCAATTTCAATCTTGCCCTGAGTGCCGACATGAGCAAACAGGATTCTGTATTGACAGCGCTACGCAATTTTAAAGAAGCCAACCAGGTATGGAAGCCTTCCATATTTGATACATTGCCGGCTGTTAATGTCGTACAGCGTAAAGTGATCAACTATGTGGTGGAAAGCCAGTTTAAAGAGCGTACAAAAGAAATTGCGCAGGAAATCGAAGTGGATTCCGACTCTATCAAAGTTGATTTTTATGATAATGGAGAAATTGACGGTGATTCCATTTCTGTATTTTTTAACGACCAGTTGATGGCTTTCTCCCAAAGACTCAGCACACGGTCCTTGCATTTCGATCTCACGCTGGACTCTTCAAAAGATGTAAATGAGCTTAGCATGTTTGCCGATAACCTGGGCAGCATTCCTCCAAATACCGCATTGATGATCGTAAGTGATGGTAAAAAGCAACACGAGATCAGGCTATCCAGCAGCCTGGAAAAGAATGCCACGATTCGGATCCGACGAAAGAAATAAGTCTAGAGTGAAAAAGCAATAATGTACTGGTTATTGATCAGGTAGGTCTCCAGCCATTTTATTTTTTCAGTTCTGATCGTTGCTTCGGCGGAGATAATGATGCGGCCGTCCATAAGCTCCAGTCTTTTTTCCTCCAGCTCGATACCGTTTGCCCTTATCTCACTTAATATCTTATCTTTTTGTTCCGCATGTGCTTTGGTAAGCTCAAATATGAGTTCCCTGCCCTGGTGTGCCGGGCGGATAAGGTATGTAATCCATTTGCTTGAAAAAATGATCAATAAGGCCCCTAGAACAAATGCGGCTGCAATGTAAAACTCACCAAATCCGATAGCCATCCCAACTGCTGCTGCCAGCCAGATGATTCCTGCTGTGGTAAGTCCTGAAACGTCTAACTTGTCCTTAAAAATTACACCCGCGCCGATAAAACCAATACCGCTGACTATATAGGAGGCAATACGGGTCGTCTCGCCGTCCTGCAGGCCAATCTTGTATGAAAGCATGGTAAATAAAGCAGAGCCCAGGCAGATAACGGTAATCGTTTTCAAGCCTGCAGACTTGTCTTTCAATTCCCTCTCCAGCCCTAATACTATACCTGCCCCGATTGCAAACAGGATCTTGTAGAGGTCGAATATTTCCAGTTGGTCTGGCATTGCCTTTTGAATCTAGGTACATCGCAGCAAATTCCCATTACCGTCAATTAGCTGCCTAAAATAGTTCCGGCTGCTTATCCTGTTTTTCCCTCACCCATTCCATCTGCACGCTTTTATTATAGTCCACCAGTTTGGTGCCAACGGTTCTCCAACCCATCACCTCAGCAACCCTGGCAATTTTGAATTTAGCCTTTCGTACCTGGTCACCCTTGCCCGACTGAACTGCCAGTATGGGTTCAGGATCGGTGGAAACAGCCTCCAAATAGTTACCGTCACCTTCCTTGGTAAAGAAAAACTTGTTCTTAAGCGTTGTCGTTTCAATTTTAAAACGTTTCACATTGAACTGAAGGTTCCTTTTATCAAGATAGACAGCAGAAATGACTTTTTCGGGATCGAACTTCTCTATCAGCAAAATATTTTCAGCATCAAAACGCTGTGTCATTTCCTGGTCGGTGATCATATAATTACCGTCATTAAATATAACGAGTATTTTATCTTCCGGTTCAAAACTACCCAGCAAGGTTCCCTTCTCGTCCGCATTTAGTCTGCCAAATTTATCATCGAACCAAAGTTTTCGTCCACTTAGCGTAGCCTTGCCGGCTTCTTTGAATTTTACAGACTTTATCGGGTACTTGGTCACCTGGTTGCCGATGCTGGTGCGTCCCTTGATGGCCAACTCTTCAAAATAGAAATCGAACTCCTTGATACGAGCAGACGATCCCGGGGTCAGCACGATCTTCACGACTTCCGCTTCTCCATTGGGATTAACACTCAGGTAATGCACTTTACTCTTGTCATCACCTTTGGTGAGGTCGTACACCTTATCACGCGTAACGCCGGTTACATTGAACCGTTTGGCGTAGCTCACTCCGCCTTTTCCATCGGCATAGATCATATTGTAAGTTGTACGCTCATCGTTTTTCTGGAATACCGCCGCATGCAGGATATCCTTGCCGATAAACACTTTATCCTGCACCTTCACCACTTTCTTGATACCCCGCTTGGTAAACACGATGATATCATCCAGGTCGGAACATTCAAACAGGAACTCGTCCCTTTTCAGGCCAGTACCAATAAATCCCTCTTCGCGGTTTATGTAAATTCTAGTGTTGGCGATAGCTACCTGCTTGGCCTCGATCACTTCCAGTTGCCTGATCTCAGTTCTTCTTTCGCGTCCCTTGCCATATTTCTTCAGCAGGTTTTCATAATACGCAACAGCAAAGTCGACCAGGTTGGCCAGATCATACTTAACCTGTTTAATTTCTGCTTCAAGCCCCTTGATCTGCGCATTGAGTTCATCTATATCAAGCCGGTAGATACGCCTTACGGGTTTTTCAGTAAGCTTCAGAATATCCTCCCTGGTAATAGCACGTTTGAGTTGCTTTTTAAAAGGCACAAAAGCTTTGTCGATCGCGTCGATCACTTTATCCCAGGTTTCGTGCTTTTTCTCCAGCTCTTTGTATATTTTTTCCTCAAAGAAGATTTTCTCGAGTGAAGTGTAATGCCATT
>JAEYVW010000107.1 GCA_023429365.1 Bacteroidota bacterium | reverse complement strand
GATCAGTTCCCCGGATGGCAGGATCAAAGTTGTAGTAGAAGCAACCGACAAAGTCTTTTATTCGGTCTTTTATAACGGGAAGCTGTTACTGGCACCATCCGTAGTAACCCTTGCCCTGGCTGACGGTACTGCACTTACCGGGAAATTATCATTTAGAAAAATTTCCACACGGCAAAATCATTCCCATATTGTATCACCTGTTCCTGAAAAAAGTATAATCATCCCCGATATTTATAATGAACTGACCATTCGATTCAGGCAGCCGATCAGTCTTGTATTCAGGGTGTATAATGATGGTCTCGCCTATCGGTTTCTGACACACTTTTCAGACAGCATTATTATAAAAGAAGAAACCGCTGAGTATAACTTTCCGGAGAATCATTCTGTATACTTCCCCGAAGTAGTAAAACGAGAGAATGCGGATATTTTTCATACCAGTTTTGAAGAGCCTTACCAAGTCAAATCGCTGGACAGCCTTTTAAATGGTAACTTTTGTTTTACCCCTATCCTTATAGCACCAACGCAGGGGCCCAAACTTGTCATCACCGAATCTGATCTGCACGATTATCCCGGGATGTTTATAACGGGTAATAACAACAAAACCGTGACAGGCCGTTTTGCGCCATTTCCAATTGAGGAAACGGTGGCGGAAGGTGAATTTCCCCAAGCAATTGTAACGAAACGCGCCGATTATATAGCCGCTACGAAAGGAACACGCAGCTTCCCCTGGCGGGTAATGATCATCGCTGCTAACGATAAAGAACTTCCGGCCAACGACCTGGTATATCGGCTGGCTTCCCCTTCCAAATTAAAAGATCATTCCTGGATACAGCCCGGGAAAGGCACAGATGAGTGGATCATCGGAGTTAATCTTTTCAATGTTCCATTTAAATCAGGCGTCAACACCGCTACCTATAAATTTTATATTGACTTTGCTCACAAATTCGGTTTCGAACGTATCATGATGGATGCGGGATGGAGTGATTATAAGGACCTCTTTAAGATCAATCCCGACATCAATATGGATGAGATTGCGGCCTATGCGAAACAAAAAAATATTCGTCTTAGCATGTGGACACTGGCTATGACATTGGAACGTCAATTGGAGCCGGCTCTTGAGCAGTTTAATAAGTGGGGTGTCGATTTTATCATGACCGATTTTATGGATCGCGACGACCAGCTTATGGTTAATTTCTATGACAGGATCGCTGAAGCGGCGGCACAACATAAGATAATGATCATGTTCCACGGTGCTTATAAACCGGCTGGCTTCAATCGTACTTACCCACATGCTATGACGCGGGAAGGTGTGCTGGGTTCGGAGTACAATATCTGGAGTGAAAAAGCAACACCAGAACATAACCTGCTACTCCCTTTCATCCGTATGGTATCAGGTCCAATGGATTATGAACCTGGTATACTCGACAATGCAACAGCAAAGACTTTCCGCCCGATCGGAGACAAAGTGATGGCCATGGGAACACGCTGTCACCAGTCAGCGATGTTTATTATCTATGAAAGCCCGATTCAGATATTCTCCGGCAATCCTTCGCAAGGCGTGCTCGAACCAGAATTTATGAAATTGGTGGGGAGTATACCCACAGTCTGGGATACAACGATCGTGATCGATGCAAAACTGGGTGATTATATTATCACGGCTAGGAAAAAAGGGGACGATTGGTTTATTGGTGCTATGAGCGACTGGTCACCACGCGAACTGTCGGTGGAACTGCCTTTTTTAGAAATTGGAAATTACCAGGCTACTTTGCTGGAGGATGGTATTAACGCAGACCGCTATGCTTCCGATTATAAACTGTCGAAACGTAATGTATCAAAGTCAGATAAGATTCCTGTAAAAATGGCGCCGGGCGGAGGTTTTATAATGCGATTGCAGAAAGAAAAATAGATTCACTCCACATTAACCATCAGAATAAAATCAGTGCTGGCAGGATCACCGGCCATTTTATTTGCATTAATATAAAGTTTGTAAAGCCCTTGTTGCTGAAGCTTATACTTTAGTGTCTGACCGAAAGGCCCGTCTGATTTACCGTCAGGTAAATAAATATGGCTAAAACGTATCGTTGCCTTTTTATTTTCCGGCACCACAGAAGCCGTCAGGTTCTTACCACCAACAATTGGCAACAGGCAAATGACAGGGTCGCCACGTTTGTCCAGATGACCTTTAACGCTCACCGAATGGGTGCCAGGTGCAAATGAAAGATGAATAACGCTGTCGATCTGGATATTCTGTGGCACAGTGTCTTTTTCCGAAGCAGGCATAGTGTCCGCTGAGGGTATGATGGAATCAGCGCCGGCGGTTTCATTTTTCGCGTCCGGCTCTGCTGAGTTATTACATGCGACGATTAGCGATGCAAGTGTGAGAAAAAATGCTAAATGCTTCATATGATGTGCTGATACTAATATTAAGCAAATTAGCGGCCGTTTTTTATCTGGATGAAGATGGGTAATACCCAGGGTGGAGTCTGGTGTATAATACATTGATCAACAGATTTTTCCTGCTTCTTGGATAAACGTAGCCTTTTGGAACAAATGAGGAAAGATAAGTATTCGGTAAATAAGCAGTACGATGAAAAAACGCTGCAATTCCGTTTTTTATCCTTGGTTTTCTGCGGGATTTGGGCTACTAGATGTCAGAAGCTTTAAGTGTCTGAAGGGGCGTGAAACCAGAGGTCGGATAAAAAAACGAAAAAATAAGTTTTTTAACCATTGTCTTCTTAAGATTTTGAGCTACTAGATGTCAGAAGCTTTAAGTGTCTGATATCATTTAAATCCCCACCGAAAAATATAGTGCCCAGAAAACCCTTAATTGCTTCACCTTAATCTAAATCTATACCTCAACCTTCTTTATTCAAACCTGCACATCCCTCCTTTCCCCAATCTGCTGTCGCCACATGGCATAGTACAAACCACGCTTTTCTACCAGTTCGCTATGTGTACCCGCTTCCGCAATTTTCCCTTTTTCCAATACATAAATCACGTCGGCATGCATGATCGTCGAAAGGCGGTGCGCAATCATGATCACGATTGGATCATGTCGGGTTGAAATATCCTTGATCGTTTCTGTGATGGCCTCCTCGGTGAGTGAGTCGAGCGCTGATGTCGCCTCATCAAAGATCATCAGGCCCGGGTTTCTTAACAAGGCGCGGGCAATTGCGATCCTTTGTCGCTCTCCGCCAGATAATTTTAATCCGCTTTCTCCCAGCATTGTATCCAGGCCCCTGCCTGATCGGGCCAACAACCCATCGCAGGATGCTTTATGAAGTGCATCAAGCATTTCATCATCGGTAGCCGAAGATTTTACAAACAACAGGTTGTCCCGGATCGTCCCAAAAAATAGTTGCGTGTCCTGCGTCACAAACCCGATCTGCCGGCGCAATTCATTATACCGGATATCTGTAGCCGGAATATTATTGAAAGAGATGGATCCGCTTACAGGTCGGTATAAACCTACCAGCAATTTAACCAGTGTTGATTTACCCGATCCCGAGGGTCCGACAAAAGCGATCGTTTCCCCATTTTTCACAGTGAAAGAAATATCGTCGATCGCATTGTGATTGGCAGTTTTATGACGAAACACAACGTTATCAAAGCGGAGTGTCTCCAGCAGCCCGAGTTCAACAGGCTCTTCAGGCCGGGTTTCGATCGGCTGTTTCATTAACTTATCAAAATTGCGCAGAGACGCTTCCGCTTCCCGGTATGATAAAATAATATTCCCCAGGTCCTGCAACGGTCCAAAGATGGTAGTGGAAATGAATTGCATACTAATTAGTTCACCGGTCGAAAGCACATCCCTGAAAATCAGCCATAATAAAATAAAGAGTATTGACTGCCGGAGTACAGTCAGTGCCGAACTTTGTAAAAAAGAAAGCGTCCTCACTTTTTTCACTTTCATCATTTCCAAATCAAAGATCTTCTTTGTTTGTTCCCGCAAACGCCTGATCTCGGGATAAGTGAGCCCGAGACTTTTCACGAGTTCAATATTTCGCAGCGATTCAGTAATCGCACCCGACATCTGGTTGGTTTCCCTGTTGATGGAACGCTGCAATGTTTTAATCTTTTTGCTGAGCAATCCCGTCAAACCACCAAGCACAACCACGCCAATGATAAAGACCGGGATCAAAAGCCAGTGCTTTGTAATGGCATACCATATAAGAAACCCCATACCAATGATCGATGAAAAAAGGATATTGATAAAGGAATTGATAAACCTTTCAGTGTCTGTCCGCACTTTCTGCAACACAGATAAAGTTTCACCACTTCGCTGCCCTTCAAATTCCTCAAAAGACAGCCGGAGGGTCTGCTTCAGTCCGTCATTGAATATCTGCATGCCAAACTTCTGCACCACGAGTCGCATAACGTAGTCCTGAAGGGTTTTACAAAAGCGCGCCGCGAGAGCAATACCAACGGCTACCAGCAACCAGAATGTAACACCGCTCACCAGCTCCTTCTCGGTTTTATCACCTGGATTAGTTGCATAGTCATCGATGATCTTACCAAATATGATAGGGTCAATAAGCGTGAGTAATTGTGCCAGTCCTGCCAGCGACAAAGAAAGTATGATCAGTCCCCGATGGGGTTTAAGATAAGTCCACAGTATTTTCAATATGCAGGGATTATGTGGCTAAGATATTAAACCTGCAGGAATCAGCCGGATCCGACAACCGACAACCAGACCCCCAATATAAAATCCGGTCTGCAGGATGGGCTGCAGACCGGATTTGAAATTTTTTTGATCCAATAATAATAAGTGTTATCTCATTTGTTAACCACCACGCCTTTCAGACC